>NZ_JACJSH010000049.1:0-55787 GCF_014698055.1 Nostoc sp. FACHB-133 | reverse complement strand
ATACCCTTAAACGGCTGCCCATATACCTGTTACCGTGGTAGATACATTATGTGTATTTACTTATCTTTACACAATTTGGTTTTTTCACCCTGTCCTACTTATCATGGAGGAAGCAACGGAAATTGCTAAACTACGTCTTTTCTTAGCGTTGGTTTCTTCTGCTAATGATGTAGAAGAGTTAGAGCCTTTGCCGAATATTGATTTTAATATTATGGCGGGTAATTCGCTGATTGGTTTAATTAAAGTAGATGATACGGCTTTTGATGCGGTGGGTAATTCACTACAAGGAAATCTATTACAGTCTTTAGCCGCAGATAATTATAAGAAAATTTTAGAAGAAAAAAATAAATCTGTTGAGTTGTATAAAGAACACGCTTTTTCACCTAAAGCATTACCCAATACAGATACACCTAAAGATACTCGATTGATACACATCCGCAAAAATATTGAACAACTCAACAAAAAATCGCAAGAAAAGTTAAATCTTTTGCTGTTGGATGAGTTTAGTAAGCGTTTGGGTATCAAGTATGAAGAAGTTCAGTTAACTGGGAAATCACAGAAGCGGGTTTTGAAGGTTGAGGATATTGCAGCTTTGAAGCCGTTTCATTGGGGTTATCATTTTAACGAGGTTTTAGAACGCGGTGGTTTTGATGCAATTATTACTAATCCACCTTGGGAAATATTTAAGCCACAGGCGAAAGAGTTCTTTGCACAGCATAATGAACTGGTGACAAAGAATAAGATGGATATTAAGGATTTTGAGAAAGAACAGAATAAACTTTTACAAAATCCCATAATTGCAAGTACTTGGTTAGAATATCAAAGTCAATATCCTTATGTGAGTGCTTATTATCGTTCATCTGAACAGTATAAAAATCAGATTTCTATTGTAAATGGTAAAAAAGCAGGTACGGATATTAATCTTTATAAGTTGTTTACAGAACAGTGTTTTAATCTTTTGCGTTCAGGCGGTGAGTGCGAAATTGTAATTCCTAGTGGGATTTACACTGATTTGGGGACTAAGCAATTGCGGGAGATGTTGTTTAGTCAAACTAAAGTGACTGGGTTATTCTGTCTTGAGAATCGTAAGACAATTTTTGAAGAAGTTGATAGTCGTTTTAAATTTGTTGTTCTTACTTTTGTTAAAGGTAGTACAACAACAGAATTCCCATCTGCATTTATGCGTTTGGATGTGCAAGAACTTCAAATGTTTCCTAGTGGTGATAGCTTGCAGATTAACGTAGATATGATACGTAAACTATCGCCTGATTCCTTATCTGTAATGGAGTTTAAGAATGAGGTTGATATCCGCATAGCTGAGAAAATGGGTAAGTTCCCTTTACTGAGTGAAAAAATTAAAGATAAGTGGAATTTAATTCTTAGTAACGAATTTCACATGACTAATGATAGTCACTTATTCTACCAAGAGTACAAACCAGGAAGGCTACCACTTTTTACAGGTAAGCTATTTAACCAATTTGAGCAAACAGGAGAAAAGCCTCTTTATTGGATTGATGAAAAAGAAGGTAGAAAAGCTCTTATTGGTCGTACTGAAGACAAAGGACAGTTGATGAATTACCAGGGGTATCGCTGGGTACATCGTCGCATTGCCAGTAACACCAATTCACGAACACTAATTTGTTATATAACGCCGAAAAATGTGTTTACTGAGGTTAATAGTACTACACTCAAAGTTGTTGAAACTGGAATTTCTAATCAAGAAATGTTGTTTCTTTGTGCTATTACCAATAGTTTTACGCTTGATTGGATGATACGCCAAAAGGTAACTACAACCCTTAATATGTTTTACATTTACCAATTACCCGTACCACGTTTAACAAAAAACGATCGCAACTTCAACGATATTGTACAACGTGCCGCCAAACTCATCTGCACGACACCAGAATTTGACGAACTCGCGCAAGAAGTCGGTCTAGGTTCCCATCAACAAGGCGTTACCGACGAAGCAGAACGCGCCAAACTCCGCGCCGAACTCGATGGAATGGTAGCACATCTTTACGGCTTAACCGAAGATGAATTTAGCTACATCCTCACTACTTTTCCGATTGTGAATGCAACAGTTAAAGAAGCAGCATTGTCAGCTTACCGCACCTTTGCCCCAATGTTTGGAAACTCAGAATTAGTCTCTTGTTAGGCTTTCGTTTTCATGCAGAGTATGCAAACAAAGAATACTATCAGTATGACTAAGAGGTTGTTTGAAAAGTAATTTGCTGTATCTTTGCACTTATTGATTCCCCCTAATCCCCTTGCGGTGTACACACAAATCGAATTACCCCCCTCAATCCCCCCTTGGAAAGGGGGGAAGCCGGAAATCTAGTTCCCTCCCCTTTACAAGGGGAGGGTTAGGGTGGGGTAAAACGTTTTGCTACCGTGAAAAGAATTTTTCAAACATCCTCAAATATCTGTAACGAGGAATACAAACTGAATTGTTACATTAGAATTTGAAGTATATTTATTGCCTCAAGCTTGGGAAAGACAAAACATATTATTTGTAAATTTTCAAAATTCTTAATACTAAATTTATAATTTTGAATTATTTTTGGTGCAAATTAAAAATTGTAGTTTCTTAATAATTTATTTTAAATTTCTTAAAAAGGTTGACTCCGATTATGTTTCGTTAAAATCGAATTGCTGCTATAAATACAAAAATGTATTTAAATAAGGTGTAATAAATTACTATATAAATCCGGCAGCATTTACTTAGTCGTAATTTTAGAACCGTGCAAATTCATCCTCACTCCGAATTTAACCATAGCCGCGATCGCCGTGAACAGGGTTTGCAAAAATTGCTCGATCGCCTTGTTAAAACAATGCAGCGCGATGAGTTAGTGCGGCAAACGACCAATCAACTCAGAGAATCGCTTCAGGTTGATCGGGTGGTGTTGTATTATTTTTACAGTCAGTGGGAAGGACAAGTGACTTTTGAATCTTTGAGTTCTCAAGAGTTTTCAATACTTGGTTCCACTGGCCCAGATGATTGTTTTAACAACGAGTATGCTGCTTTATACTTAGCAGGACGGGTAAAGGCGATCGCTGATATTGAATTAGAGCCAATCCATCCTTGTCACCGAGATTTTCTCCGCAATTTGCAGGTTCGCGCTAACTTGGTTGTACCAATTGTCATCCCTAGAGGATTATGGGGATTGCTAGTAGCACATCACTGTCAAGGGACTCATGATTGGTCGCCATCAGATATAGAAATGATGCAAACAGGCGCACAAACTCTAGCGACAGATCGTAATATTTTGGAGAGCTAAAATAATTCGTAATTCGTAGTTAAAAGAGCGGTTAGAAACCGCGTCTACACAAGGCTTTACCCACCTCCGTGGGTTTCAAACCCTCAATTTTTTCTAGATAAGGAGAAAGAATTATGAAATTTGGTTACACGGTCATCTGGGTAGACGATGTAGTTAAAACAGTTGAGTTTTACGAAAAAGCCTTTGGTCTGGTTCGTCGCACTCTCCAGGATAAAGGACAATCTATCTGGGCGGAAATCGAAACCGGCAGCACTACACTAGCTTTCTCCTCTAGTAGCGAAGCACAGAAATTATTTCCTGGTGGCTTTCATGCCAATGATCCCACACAACCACCGACATTAATTCAGATATCATTTATTACCCCCGATGTTGGCAGCGCTTACATGAGAGCGATCGGCGCTGGTGCAAAAACATTAGATGCCCCTAAAAGCCAGCCTGGGGGACAAATGATTGCTCGTGTCCGCGATCCCAATGGTGTGCTGGTGTCGTTGGTAAGTGGCTAAGTAACAAATTGCCTTTTAGCAGATGTCTTGATCTAAATGGCTGCTTCTAGATTTGGCTTATACTGGGCATAGGAAAACAGCACTGCCCAGATATTAAAATGCTACTTATTCCTACTGTTACCCCGATTCCCCTTGTAACTGATGCAAATGGTGTTGTTAGAGTTAGCAAAACCCGCATCACTTTAGATACAGTCGTTACAGCTTTCCTTGAAGGGGCTACAGCAGAAGAGATCAGAGAACAGTACCCATCGCTTCATCTTTGGGATATCTATTTGGTGATTGGTTATTACTTACAACACCAAGGTGAGGTTGATACCTACCTTCTAGAGCGTCAAAGACTTGCCACGAAAGTTCAGCAGGAAGCTGAAAAGCGTTTTAACCCTATTGGAGTGCGCGATCGCCTTTTAGCAAGACGCAACCCACAAGGGTAAATTACGATGCTGCGTTTTTTGGCTGATGAGAACTTTAATAATCAGATTATCCGTGGTGTTCTGCGTCGTAACATTAATGTTGATATTGTCCGTGTTCAGGATGTTGGATTGACTGAAGCAGACGATCCAACTGTATTAGAATGGGCAGCGCAAAACAGGCGTGTGGTGCTAACTCATGATGTCGCAACGATGACAACTTTTGCTTATGAACGATTACAAGCAGGCTTGGCAATGCCTGGTTTATTTGAGATCAGTCGTCGTGTTTCAGTTGGTTTGGCGATCGAGGAAATTTTGTTGCTAGATGAATGTAGCTTAGAAGGAGAATGGGAAGGACAAGTCCGGTTCTTGCCTTTGCGTTAACGATTGGAGGCGAACCGTCGTTGGTAAGCATTTGTTTTCTGTAGTCCCCAATCTAAAATCTGAAATTTTATGGATTCCAATGCTTTGCTGTGTGAAGCGATCGCAAATCACATTACTACCAGTCCTCAACAACGAATTACTTTTGCCCAATTCATGGATCTGGCACTATACCACCCTGAATACGGCTACTATTCCAGCGATGTAGTCAAAATTGGCTTTAAAGATAGTGATTTTTTTACCTCTCCCAACCTCTGTTCTGACTTTGGTGAGTTACTAGCAGAACAATTTTTCCAAATGTGGGAAATTTTAGGAAAACCTGTACCCTTTTCTCTGGTAGAAATGGGAGCAGGTCAAGGATTGCTAGCTTTGCATATCCTTAAATATCATCAACAGCACTACCCAGATTTTTTTACCGCCCTAGAGTACATAATTGTTGAAAAGTCTTCAAGTTTAAGACAAGAACAGCAGCAACGCTTAGAAGATTTCCCTGTGCGTTGGTGCAATTTAGAGGAAATACCACCAAATGCGATCGCAGGTTGCTTTTTCTCTAACGAGTTAGTAGATGCGTTCCCCGTACATCAATTCATCCTAGAAACGGGAGAACTCCGAGAAATTTACGTAACCACAGAGAAGAATGAGAAAGAAACCAATGCCCCATACCCATCATTTATAGAAGTCACAGGAGAACCTTCAACCCCCCAACTGGCTGAATATTTAGACTTAGTGGAAATGAACTTTACCCAAAGTGCATATCCAGATGGCTACCGTAGTGAAATTAATTTAGCTGCTCTAGACTGGTTGAGTATAGTAGCAGACCGCTTGCAGCGCGGCTATGTGTTAACAATTGATTATGGCTACCCCGCCAGCCATTATTATAATCCCAGGCGATCGCAGGGAACACTACAGTGTTATTATCATCATCGTTTCCATGACAACCCTTATATTAATATTGGGCGACAAGATATCACTGCCCATGTTGACTTTACGGCTTTGGAACGCTGGGGCGAACGGTGCAATTTAAAAAATGTTGGTTTTATCCAGCAGGGATTATTTTTGATGGCGTTGGGATTAGGCGATCGCATTGCAGCCCTTTCCGAGCAAAAGCAACCTCTCTTGCAGTTACTACAGCATCGGGATGCACTACACCAACTTATAGATCCCACAGGACTCGGCGGCTTTGGAGTCTTAATTCAGAGCAAAGGTCTGGACAATACAGAAACTTCTCAAAAACTCAAAGGATTGACCCTGCCAGAATAAAGGTAAATTTGAAAAGTTAAAACTCTATTTAAGAATGCAGTATCAATCTTATTTAGACTAGCATAACAGTGAATACTGTAAAGTTAAACACAATACAAAAGTAATAATTATGTCCACCCATGACCTGCTAATGCTAGTAATACTACTTACTCCTGGTATTTTACTTTCAGTGATAATTATGGCGACTTTTGCGGCTGGTGGATAATCAGCAAATACGAAGTTATCAGTGTTCAAAAATAACTGTTCACTGATAACTGATAAGCTAAAAAACATCTAATTTGCATAATCGAATAAACATAACTCTTGTGGGGTAGGCTGAAAAGCCCGCCCAGCTTGTGCAATTTCAATGTGGAACAGCTGATCAAAATCAAACAATGGAAACGCGATGTCTACAACAGACTACGCCTACGCTGTATTAAAGGAACGTGAAAAATGAAGGTGGCATTTCTGGGAACTGGACTGATGGGACTACCAATGGCTCAAAGGTTATTAGCCGCAGATATACAGCTAGTTGCCTACAATCGCACCCCAGAAAAATTAGCACCACTACAAGCAGCTGGGGCTGAAATTGCTACACATCCCCGCCACGCCATTCGTGCTGCTGAGTGCGTAATCCTCATGCTGACTAATGCCCCGGCCATTTATAATGTGTTGCTTTCAGACACTTCTTGGCAAACTTTGGAAGGGCGCACAATCATCCAAATGGGAACAATTACTCCCACAGAAAGCCAGGAAATTAGAGATGCAATCGTTGGTGGTGGTGGTGAGTATTTAGAAGCACCAGTATTAGGGAGTATCCCGGAAGCACAAGCTGGTAAGTTGAGTGTGATGGTAGGGGCAGAGCCAGAACAATATCAACGGCACTTGAAGTTACTCCAAAATTTTGGGACAGAACCTTTACTTATAGGGCCAGTAGGATCTGCGGCGGCGCTTAAATTGGCATTAAATCAACTAATAGCTTCCCTAACAACTAGCTTTGCTTTGAGCCTGGCTTTTGTCCAGCGTCAGGGTGTTGATGTGGATATGTTTATGCAAATCTTGCGCGACAGTCCACTCTACGCACCTACCTTTGACAAAAAGCTACAACGTATGTTGGATGGCAATTATGCCGATCCGAATTTCCCCACAAAACATTTGCTCAAAGATACAGAATTGTTTATCTCTGAAGCGAAATCTCGAAGTTTGGATCTCAGCAGTATTAAAGGTGTGCGGCAAATCTTACAAACAGCCGTGAAAATGTCATTTGCCGATGATGATTACTCATCACTATTTTCTGTAATTAAAGAATGGGGAGAGTAATGGAGGAATAAATTTAAGTAGGGCAGCACAACTCGCTGTGCTACCCCACTTAAAAAGTTTTTTTACACCCCGGCATCCCTGGATATGCCTTTTGAAAATGCTAAATTAAAAGGTTTTAATCTTTAAATGACAATATTACTGCCCATTAGTAGTTGATTGAGGAAATGGTAGAGATTCAGTCTGGGGTTGAGGCTGAGGTTCAGGTTTAGGATTCAGAAAATCCTGCCAAGTTTTAATTTGCTCTTGCGCCGCACTGTAAGCAGCACTACCGCGTGGAATCGATTTTGCAATATCAATTCCTCTAGCAATATCAGACTGACCTTGAGAGCGAGCTATTTCTAACAATTGCTGACTCCATTGGTCAATAGCCAGATTCGCATCCATACGTAGGATGCTATTGTTTGAAACCCGATCTGCCAGCCGTATTGCTTCAACCAAAGCTTCTGGGGTACCAGCCGCGCCAACTTCTTGGGCTTTTTTCCAGTTTTCTCTAGTGCGGATTTGCCCTTCCCAATCATTTATCGCAGCTTGCGCTTCTTGTGAAAGCGCCCTTCCCGATGAGGCAATTTGTTGAGCGGCGCTAATGGCGGCGGTGAGATTTCCACTCTGAGCCAGTTCTTGTGCTTGATCCAAGTAGGGTTGGTCTTGAATTCGCTGAATTTTTCCTATCCAAGTCCGAATTCTTTTCCGTGCTTCTGGATATAATGCCCGACCTCTACGAATTTCGCTGGCCTGAGCGATCGCAGCTTGCAAAGAGTTGATATCATCGAATACAGCTATCTGTTCGGCACGTTCTAAGTAAGGTTGGTCTTCAATTGTCTCCACTTGGGCACGCCAGCGATCTATCTCTTGCCTCGCTTCTGTGGCCCTGGGATTATTTACAGGTATTAACTGTACTTGGGCGATCGCTGCTGTTAAATTAGGGACTGTTCCCTGGCTAGCCAACAACCTCGCTTTTTCTAGATTGGCAACATCTTCAATTTCCAACTGCCAACGAGCAATCAGTTGCTGGGCTTCGTTATACACTGGTCTGGAAGGATCGATTTGTTGTGCTTGAGCGATCGCAGCCTCTAAACCAGAAACGTTACCGATCCAAGCACTTCTTTTCGCATCAGCTATGGCGATAAAGTCGTCTGTTTCACCCTGTAGTTTCGTACTCTCTGGAATTTGTCTAGCAATATTCAGTGCTTCATCGGCATCCCGCTTGTCTAGTTTTGCCTGTGCCAATTCCAGCATTTTGCGTCCAAATGCAGGAATCGCTTCCTGAGCTTTTTGGTAAAGGTAACTTTCCTGCCCAATAGACTCGGCTAGCTTGATGGCTTCTAGTAAATTATCGACTACTTTGCTGCTTGCTAAACTTTCCGCTTTTCCTAACTTATCGCCATCTTCCCGCGCTCCGGCGATTAGACGATTCAATTGGTCGTATTTAGTGCCCGCCCAGTATTGATTGTCTACGCGCAGCATTTTGGCGGATAACATGAACGCCGATTGCCAGCGCCGTTCTTTTACTTCTGCGATCGCACCGTTGTATGTTTCTTCTGCCTTTGTCCAAATTGACTGCCATTTGTCAACTTGTTCATCGACTAATTTATAAGCTGCCACATCTTCGGGTATCTTGCGAGCAGTAGCGATCGCTTCCTCTAAATTCCCTGTTTGGAAACTTTGATCGGCTAGCTTCAAAATATCCCGCGACCATTCTTCGATGAAACGATCAATTTCTCCATGCAACGGGTGATTTTGTGGTAGTTGCTTCACCAGAGCGATCGCTTGCAATAGGTCGTTCACTGTTTGCTTAGAAGCCGCCAACTGAGCGCAATGTAGCCGCACAGAAGCACTAGCTAGGGGCCAGAAAATCGAGGGGCAATTAGGAGCAGCCGGCAACTTTAGCAGCATTGCCATTGCCAAGAATCCTACACTGCCGGGAATCAACATTAGTAGTACTAGCCACAATGTCCAGCTTTTCATCCAGCGTGGCCATTTCCCAGAAGCACTACTGAGTTTGGCAGTCTCTCCTGAATGACTATTTATAGGTAATCCTTGTGTATCGTTTTTTTTTCGCCGCTTCACTGACTTAGAAGTAGAACCAGTGGGTGGGACACCAAATGGTTGAGTTTCACCGAATTGTTCTGTTCGGGATAATCTTTTGTTTTGATCTGGCTCTCTATCACTGGCTGAAGACCAACTGTCTGGAATATCCCGCTCTGTCATCTCTCACACCAAAATAATTGAATAGCGCTCTGTTTTAGGTCGATAATTCCATTGATGCCATAGTAACTTTCTCGCGATCAAAAAGCTACTTTTTTTTGATTATCCCTCTCCACAGAATACCATGTTCAATCTAAAAAATTAGTGTCTTTTTATACTTTATCCTGAAACAGTAGATTCAGCTTGTAAATCGGCAATTAGTTGAGCTAACTGATCGCTACTTGCCTGGTAAACGTTGCCGCAAAAGTCGCAAGTTGCTTCAGCACCATTATCTTTAACAATCATATCTTGCAGTTCGGCTTCTCCCAAAATTTTCAGTGCCCCCAAAACGCGATCGAAAGAACAACCACAGTGGAAACGCAGCATTTGCCGTTCGGAAAAGATTTCCAGGCCCATATCGCCTAATAGGTCGCTAAAAATTTCAGTCAAATTCTTCCCGGCTTGCAATAATGGCGTAAATCCTGCCAAACCAGCGACTCGTGATTCTAAAGTTTCTACGAGGGCTTCATCTCTGGCAGCTTTGGGTAACACTTGTATTAGTAATCCTCCAGCCGCAGTTACTCCCCCTGCTCCCACAAACACACCTAAAACTAAAGCTGAAGGTGTTTGTTCAGAATTCACCAGATAATGAGCCACATCATCGCCAATTTCACCAGAAACTAGTTCTACCGTACTAGAGTAAGGATAACCATAACCGACATCTCGCACAACGTAGAGGTAGCCACCACCCACTGCACCACCAACATCTAGCTTACCTTTGGCATTAGGAGGTAATTCTATAGATGGATTCCCCACATACCCGCGTACCGTACCATCTAAGCCGGCATCTACCAATATGCCGCCTAAAGGGCCATCGCCCTTCACCCGCATATTGACCCTTGATCCACTTCGCTTCATACTAGAAGCCATTAACAAGCCCGCCGCCATAGTGCGACCCAGTGCTGCCGTTGCCACGTATGAAAGCTTGTGTCGCTGCCGTGCTTCTTCTGTTAAACGTGTGGTGATCACACCTACGGCACGAATTCCACCTTCGGCTGCTGTTGCACGAATTAACTGATCCGCCATGAATAACCTTACATTTCTTAACAAGTTCACTTTTTCTATTCTAAGTTCTCTGCTGCAAGAAAAGTAACGTAGTGGGGTGTTAGGTAAACAAACGGCTGTCATTGGTCATTAGTTATTTGCAAAGGACAAAGGACAAAAGACTAATGACAAAAACTATTTGCAATATTAGAAATAGCGATATCTCACTTTTAGGCAGTCTTAGAAAAATGCTAGGTAATTTTCAACAAAGTCAACTGCGAATCGAAATTGAAGCGCCAACAGATGCAATTCGTGATAGTCTGCTGCATCCGGTACAACTAGAAAAATGGCTCTTAGCGCAACGCTTTGCGCCAGGAATGCCAGAAGAACTACTTCCGGGATTTCAGTTTACTACCTGGACTGGGCCAGTCTCAATTCATCATCAAGTAGATGTTGTAAAATTCAACTGTCTCCGTTTGCTACTCAGTGGAGGTATTGACGGGTTTCATGAATGGTATTGGGGAGAAGGTTGGGTGCAATCCCGCTTGGAAGGAGTTTCACTTTTGCCCTTAAATTTGGGTCAAACCTTGAGTTTGTTGAGCTTGCGTCAATTTCTGGCAACTCAAGGACGTTGAATCGGCTGAATGTGAAGGGATTGGGAATTGGGGTATGGGGTACAAGAGGCAGAGGGGAAAGAGCTAATTTTTATTCTGCCCCTGTCCCCTTACTCCCTGCTACCGTTCGGCTACGCTCACGGCACTCCCCGACTTCTTTCCTTAGTCTCTATGTCCCTAGCTCCCAGTTCCAGAAGCAGAAATAATACCTACAATGATTTTTACCATGACAGATAAATCTTCTAGAACTTGATAGCGTTTCTGGTCTTGAGTCACCTGACGATTCGCACGATGATAAACTCCAAAACGCCAGTCTTCACCAGTCATAACTGCTTATATAGCAATACGTTCAGATAAGCCCAAAACACTTCTTGTAGAGACGGCGATTTATCGCGTCTTGAAAACCAAAAATTGTTGCCAGTAGCCCTGAACTGAACCGTATTGGCTTATATAAGGCTCATATTTTATTTTTGAAAACATTCGGTACAACTCAAAGAGGCTTCTTGACTGTTGCCCTTCCCTGTTGCTTATTGCCTTATCTCAACAACAATTATTTACGCCCACTGACTTATTATTGAGTCTCTGATTAGTCAAATCACATACTTCAAGTGACCTGATTCTAATTCGGCTTTACCACTAACACCGAACAATTAGCTTCTTCGACAACTTGACTACTTACAGAACGCTGGACAATTCGCTTCATCCCAATTAATCCCCGACTACCAATTATAATTAAGTTAGCTTTGTAAATATTGGCAAGACGAATAATCTCTTCGGCAGGATCGCCAGTTACCAGTTCTAATTCACTTGGGACTGATAATTTTTCCTGATAGGATTGCAGCTGTTTTTCCAGTTGAAAATAAGAAAATGTTGGGGACTCTGGCTGAGGACGATCGGCAGGTATTTCCATTTCAGACTCTGGTGTAGGAAATACATGACAGATAATAACCTTGGCATCTTTTGATAACACCAAATTATCTAAACTCTGAATTACTCGTTCTCCCATTTCCGAACCGTCCAGAGCTATCAAAATATTCTTTAGCACCGCTCTCGTCTCCTATAAGAGTAGACCCCGTTACATAAGTATGTAGTAAAACTTGTGAGCAGCTACACTAAATTATTTTTATATTTGCCTACTTAGTATATGTTTTCGAGGTTATGCGATGAATTGGTTTCACCCAAATTTGACGCTAGTGCATTGTAGGAAGATATTTTCGCCAGTCATTTGGGGACGCTAAGGTTTACTACATCATCAGTCAGTACAATACAATAGGCGGGCAATGTCTAGTAGATGCTCGCCAAAACCCTGAAAGCAGGTAGCAAATGATTTATTTGCTACCTAGAAAGTGACTTTTGTCAACAGTATTAAACAAAATTAACCATTCCAAATTACTCCTCTTGCTGAATTCGGCGGCGGACTGAATCAGCATGAGAAGGTAAACCTTCTGCTGTTGCTAGCACATCAATAGCACCAGCCACATTTTGCAGCGCAGTTTGGGAGTATTGAATAATACTGGAATGTTTGAGGAAAGTTTCTACCCCTAACGCCGAAGCATAGCGGGCAGCGCCAGAAGTTGGCAAGGTGTGGTTAGGCCCTGCCAAATAGTCTCCTACAGCTTCTGGTGTGGAGTAACCCAAAAAGATTGCCCCAGCGTGGCGAATCTGTGGTAAGAGTGCCCAAGGGTCTTTTACTTCTAATTCCAGGTGTTCAGGGGCAAATTCATTTGAGAGTTCTGCTGCTGCTTGGAGCGATTCCACAAGGACAATCAACCCATAATGAGCGATCGCTTTTTCTGTGTCTATTCGCCGTGGATGATCCACTAGCTGTCTTTCCAAGGCTACTTGCACGTTTTTCGCCAAAGCCGCATCTGTCGTCAGCAAGATTGCCGCCGCCATTGGATCGTGTTCGGCTTGGGCTAGCAAGTCAGCAGCGACATGCACCGGATTTGCGCTTTCATCGGCAATCACCAGCACTTCGCTGGGGCCTGCCAAAGAATCAATACCGACGGTGCCATATACAAGTTTTTTCGCAAGGGTGACATAAATGTTACCGGGGCCAGTAATCACATTCACTTTCGGAATTGTTTCTGTGCCATAGGCTAAAGCAGCGATCGCTTGTGCGCCCCCAATGCGATAAATTTCTTGCACTCCTGCTTCTTGGGCAGCTACTAAGACTGCTGGGTTAATTACACCCCCTGGGCCTGGTGGTGTCACCATCACTATATGAGGTACAGCAGCGACATGAGCGGGAATTGCATTCATCAGCACTGTACTAGGATAGGCGGCGCGGCCACCGGGCACATACAGCCCCGCTCGGTCTACAGGGGTGTAGCGTTTGCCCAGTACTACTTCATCGTCGCCAAAGTGTACCCAGCTTTTTGGTACTCGCTGACGATGAAACGCTTCAATTTGGCGGCAAGCTAGCCGAACTGCGCCCAACAACTCCTTTGACACCTGCTGATAGGCTGCATCTAGTTCCGAGCCTGTAACTCGGAGTTCTTCTGCTTTCAGGGTTTGTTTGTCAAATTCGGCTGTGTAATGCAATACAGCTTTATCGCCTTGGCGCTTCACTGCTTGCAAAACTTCCCGCACCGTTGCTTCTTTGTGAAGCACCTGTTCGTCATGGGTGCGATCGCAGATCCGTTGCAGTTCTGCTCTAACGTCTGCCTGCTGAGTAATGATTCGCAGCATGGAGTAAGGACAATGCCAAAATTATAATATTCACACCTGAGATTTAGTATTGCTCTTGACCCACTGGGGTGTGCAAGCTGACTCTAATTCTCTTCTCTAGCTTAACCTGGATTTTTTTGATACTCTCAAGCTTGCCAGCAGATGGTTTGCTTGAGAAGGCGACTTAATTGCTCAGTCCGACAACCCTTAACAGGATAGCGGCAGGATGTGGGTGTGCCATTTCCCATTACCCTTATGCCCTTTCCCTCACTCCTTGCGGGGTGCAGGTGGTGTGTTTGCACATCCAATCCCCTAAATTTACAGGGGGTAGGGTCTGAGTATAATTTTTACTTATTTTCCTAACTTCTCAGTAGTTTACATCTGTACAGACACGATATAGTATCGTTTCTATACTTTGATAACCCTGAAATTTCGCTGTTTACAGTTTTTTGCCTCTGATAATAGATCCTAAAATTCAGGAAATATCACATTGGCAACCACATCGCTTTCTCAGGTAGTGGTGAGTTAGGGTAACAACAGTTTTATTTGATATGGCTTATTTTAACGCATTTCCTAAATTGACGACACACTCAATTGCGGACTGAAGAGATTTAGAAAGCAGGGGAAGAAAAACTATTGTCCAATGGCAGATTTTTTTTAGGAAATTATAACATTGGCAATTTGGATGCTATATTAGTAAGTCTAGTAGTGTGTGTACATATTAATAGTATTTTTGGAATTGACTGTGGCGAATACAAAGTCTGCTCTCAAGCGTGCCCAAATCGCAGAACGTAACCGACTGCGTAACAAAGCTTACAAATCAGCAGTCAAGACGCTGATGAAGAAATACTCTAATGCTGTAGCTGTCTATGCAGCTAATCCTACCCCAGAATTAAAACAAGAAGCACAGGCTCGGTTATCCGAAGCTTACGGCAAAATCGATAAAGCAGTCAAACGGGGTGTCCTTCACCCCAACAATGGGGCAAGGAAAAAGTCAAGATTGGCTCATAAACTAAAGCCCATCACTCAAACAGCAGCTGAATAGTCATTGTTGAGCCAGTGCGATCTTTTAACTGAGTGAGTCACTAGGTTACGAATTTTCTAAAAGCTGTAGTAATTAACTGGCGTAAAACGCCAGTTGCTCATCCGAAGTTAGTGTAATCTTGAGGGTTTCCACACCAATTTGCTCTGTGCCTTTTAACCCTTCTACAGCAGGGTTGCACCATGAGTAACTGGTTTTGTTTATGCCAATTAAAACAAGTGGCGTTCCCTCTGGAAAATTTGGTGATCGCTTAGTGGCTACCACAGGAGAAAGATTTACCCGAAGGATGATTTGTCCTTAGTCACGATCAGGGCTAACAATTTTATGACTAACGACAAAGAACAAAGAATGCAACTGGTAGACACGCACGTTCATCTCAACTTTGATACTTTTCAGCCGGATTTAGCAACAGTGCGATCGCGGTGGCAAGAAGCAGGAGTAGTGCGTTTAGTACATTCCTGTGTTCACCCAGGTGAATTTTCCACCATTCAATCCATAGCACACCAGTTTCCTGAAATCAGCTTTGCCGTGGGATTACATCCTCTAGATGCTGAGAAATGGAATAGCGAAACAGCCGAGACAATCAAAACTTTAGCTAGTTCTGACTCGAATGTGGTAGCAATTGGAGAAATGGGGCTGGATTTTTACAAAGCTGATAACTATGAGCATCAGCTTTTGGTATTTGAGTCACAGTTAGCGATCGCATCTGAACTCAATTTACCAGTAATTATCCACTGCCGTGATGCTGCTGTAGCAACCAAAGAAGTGTTGCAAAAATGGCGGGAACTTAAGGGAGAAAGAGTGCGCGGTGTTATGCATTGCTGGGGAGGAACGCCAGAAGAAACCCAATGGTTTCTCGATTTAGGCTTCTACATCAGCTTTAGCGGGACGGTCACGTTCAAAAATGCCAAAGCAATCCAATCATCAGCTGCGATGGTGAGTAGCGATCGCCTACTGATTGAAACAGACTGTCCATTTCTCGCCCCAGTTCCTAAACGGGGACAAAGACGTAATGAACCAGCCTACGTGCTTTATGTAGCCGAGCAAATAGCGAAACTGCGTCAAGAAACGGTAGAAGCGATCGCCCATCAAACCACCCAAAACGCCTGTGAATTATTTGGTCTGTCAATATAAAAGTGGGCTTTAATCACTTTTATTCAGTTGTGCTAAAAAAATAAAACTCTAGGGGGACAAAAATATGCTAATATTATTCCCTCAAAAACATTTTGCGTGCGCCATAATGATAAAGGAAGGAACCTAAAATTTCTGAGCCTAATTTTCAGTGATGTTATCGGCTTGGCCATCCTCCAAATCTCTACAAGCGGATGCTCTCCACACATGACTAACCGTGCCAAACCAGGTTGAGGTAGACTTTATTTTGCACAACATCGGCTTGATGTGTATTTAACCTATACAAAATCCTTAAACGAAATTGCCTTGTGAGTACAATCCAGCAAAACGAAGAAATTCTGATTCAAAACCAACAAGGTGCGGATCGTTCCCTCAGTCTTAGGATATCTAAGATATCACTGAGAGTATAAATAGCCGGGTGGATTTAAAACACACCGTCTAGAGCTGCGTCAGCAAATTAACGCGCTTTTTGGAGGGGAAATGAAGAACGTAGATAAAACTCAGGAATATCTCAACTGTATATTCTTCTTAAATCAAGACTATAGTGAGTTTTTGGTGTCTGAGTACCCGATTAGGGGCAATTATCCCCTTGTCCAAATTGCTCATTCCAGCTTTAATCGCTGCGTTTGCCCACACCTGTAAATAGCAAGTGTGTCAAAAGTTCCCAAACAACTAAGGACACTGACTAGCAGTGGGAAGCGTAAAACAGCAGTGTCCAAGGGAAAATTTTACCAGGTTGACAAAGGAAGAGGCATGACTAAAGAAACATACATGGAACCCGCCTTTCTGTTGCCCGACTTGATTGAAATCCAGCGATCGAGCTTTCGCTGGTTTTTGGAAGAAGGGCTGATAGAAGAACTTAACTCCTTTAGTCCTATTACAGATTATACGGGCAAATTAGAATTGCACTTTTTGGGTCATAACTACAAACTCAAAGAGCCAAAGTATAGCGTCGAAGAAGCCAAGCGGCGGGATAGTACTTATGCCGTCCAAATGTATGTTCCCACACGGTTGATTAATAAGGAAACCGGGGAAATCAAAGAGCAAGAGGTATTCATTGGTGATTTGCCTTTGATGACTGATCGCGGCACGTTTATTATTAACGGAGCCGAACGGGTAATTGTCAATCAAATCGTGCGATCGCCAGGCGTTTATTACAAATCAGAAATCGACAAAAACGGGCGACGTACTTATTCAGCTAGCTTAATTCCTAACCGGGGAGCATGGCTGAAATTTGAAACAGACCGTAACGATTTGGTCTGGGTACGCATCGACAAAACCCGCAAACTCTCAGCGCAGGTACTTCTAAAAGCTTTAGGGTTATCAGACAACGAAATCTTTGATGCCTTACGCCACCCCGAATATTTCCAAAAAACCATCGAAAAAGAAGGGCAATTTTCTGAAGAAGAAGCCCTGATGGAGTTATATCGCAAACTCCGTCCTGGTGAACCACCTACAGTATTAGGTGGACAACAACTCTTAGATTCTCGTTTCTTTGACCCGAAACGTTATGACCTTGGTCGTGTTGGACGGTACAAACTCAACAAGAAATTGCGCCTTTCTGTCCCAGACACCATGCGGGTGTTGACTGCTGGCGATATCTTGGCAGCCGTAGATTACCTAATTAACCTAGAATACGACATCGGTAATATCGATGACATTGACCATTTAGGCAACCGTCGAGTGAGAAGCGTCGGTGAATTGCTGCAAAACCAAGTAAGAGTAGGCTTAAACCGCCTAGAGAGAATCATTCGGGAAAGGATGACCGTATCCGATGCGGAAGTGCTAACCCCTGCTTCCTTGGTGAACCCCAAACCATTGGTAGCAGCAATTAAAGAATTCTTTGGTTCCAGCCAGTTAAGTCAGTTCATGGATCAAACCAATCCTCTGGCAGAACTGACCCACAAACGCCGTCTGAGTGCCCTTGGTCCTGGTGGTTTAACCCGCGAACGCGCTGGGTTTGCCGTGCGGGATATTCACCCTAGCCACTATGGACGTATTTGCCCCATTGAGACACCAGAAGGCCCCAACGCCGGATTGATTGGCTCCTTAGCAACCCATGCGCGGGTTAACCTGTACGGATTCCTCGAAACACCATTTAGACCTGTGGAAAATGGACGAGTCAGATTTGACTTGCCCCCAGCCTACATGACAGCCGATGAAGAAGACGATCTACGGGTTGCTCCTGGGGATATTCCTGTAGATGAAACTGGGCACATTATTGGTCCACTAGTGCCAGTACGTTATCGCCAAGAATTTTCCACCACAACACCAGAACAGGTGGACTACGTAGCAGTATCTCCCGTACAGATTGTGTCGGTAGCAACCAGCATGATTCCCTTCTTGGAGCATGATGACGCTAACCGAGCGCTGATGGGGTCGAACATGCAACGGCAAGCAGTACCCCTGCTGAAGCCAGAACGTCCTCTAGTGGGTACTGGTTTGGAAGCCCAAGGAGCAAGAGACTCCGGGATGGTGATTGTATCGCGTACTGATGGCGATGTTACTTATGTGGATGCTACAGAAATTCGCGTCCGTCCTAAACCTAACACCTCCGAAATTAGATACACCCTTTCCAAGTACCAACGCTCAAACCAAGACACCTGTTTAAATCAGAAACCTCTCGTCCGCATTGGTGAACGGGTTGTTGCTGGTCAGGTATTAGCTGACGGCTCCTCCACCGAAGGCGGTGAATTGGCGCTAGGACAAAATATCGTCGTTGCCTATATGCCTTGGGAAGGCTACAACTACGAAGACGCAATTTTAATCTCTGAAAGATTGGTGCAGGATGATGTCTACACCTCAATTCACATTGAAAAATATGAAATTGAAGCTAGACAAACCAAACTAGGGCCAGAAGAAATTACCAGAGAAATTCCCAACGTCGGGGAAGATGCCTTGCGTCAGTTGGATGAACAAGGAATCATTCGTATAGGGGCATGGGTAGAAGCTGGAGATATCTTGGTGGGTAAGGTAACACCCAAAGGTGAATCTGACCAACCACCAGAAGAAAAACTATTACGGGCGATTTTCGGTGAAAAAGCGCGGGATGTACGCGACAATTCCCTGCGAGTCCCCAACGGTGAAAAAGGTCGCGTAGTTGATGTGCGCTTGTTTACTCGTGAACAAGGGGATGAACTGCCACCAGGAGCCAATATGGTAGTCCGGGTGTACGTTGCCCAAAAACGCAAAATCCAAGTTGGCGACAAAATGGCAGGACGGCACGGTAATAAAGGGATTATTTCTCGGATATTACCGGCGGAAGATATGCCTTATTTGCCCGATGGTTCACCAGTGGACATTGTACTTAACCCCTTGGGTGTACCTAGTCGGATGAATGTCGGACAAGTATTTGAGTGCCTCTTGGGTTGGGCTGGTCAAACTTTGGGAGTCCGATTTAAGATTACTCCGTTTGATGAAATGTACGGTGAAGAGTCATCGCGCCGAATCGTGCATGGCAAATTGCAAGAAGCACGGGACGAAACAGGGAAAGACTGGGTATATAACCCAGATAATCCAGGCAAAATCATGGTGTATGACGGTCGTACAGGTGAACCCTTTGACCGAGCAATTACCATCGGTGTGGCTTATATGCTGAAACTGGTGCATTTGGTGGATGATAAGATCCACGCCCGTTCCACAGGCCCATACTCGCTGGTGACTCAGCAACCCTTGGGTGGTAAAGCACAACAAGGTGGTCAACGATTTGGAGAAATGGAAGTGTGGGCATTGGAAGCCTTTGGTGCGGCTTACACCTTACAGGAATTGCTCACAGTTAAATCTGACGATATGCAAGGACGGAATGAAGCGTTAAATGCGATCGTTAAAGGTAAGGCAATTCCTAGACCTGGAACTCCAGAATCCTTTAAGGTGCTAATGCGCGAGTTGCAATCATTAGGATTGGATATTGCTGTACACAAGGTAGAAACCCAAGCAGACGGCAGTTCCCTAGATGTGGAAGTCGATTTGATGGCAGACCAATCAGCCCGTCGCACACCTCCTCGACCAACTTATGAATCTCTTTCCCGCGAATCGCTGGAAGACGACGAATAATTCGTAATTGATAATTCGTAATTCGTAATTAATTCTTCAATTACGAATTACGAATTAAAAATTGTTAATTACGAATTAGAAATTGTTAATTACGAATTACGAATTACGAATTACGAATTAAGTATGAGACCTGCCCAAACTAATCAGTTTGACTACGTAAAAATCGGCTTGGCTTCCCCCGAACGCATTCGGCAGTGGGGCGAAAGAACATTGCCTAATGGTCAAGTAGTCGGTGAAGTTACCAAGCCAGAAACGATTAATTACCGAACTCTCAAGCCAGAAATGGATGGCTTATTTTGTGAGCGCATCTTTGGCCCAGCGAAAGATTGGGAATGCCATTGTGGTAAGTATAAAAGAGTTCGTCATAGAGGTATTGTCTGTGAGCGCTGTGGGGTAGAAGTCACCGAGTCACGGGTGCGTCGCCACCGCATGGGCTATATTAAACTCGCCGCACCAGTAGCTCACGTTTGGTATCTCAAAGGCATTCCTAGCTATATTTCCATCCTGTTGGATATGCCCTTGCGGGATGTGGAGCAGATTGTATATTTCAACTCTTATGTTGTCCTGAGTGCAGGTAATGCCGAAACTTTAACTTACAAACAGCTGCTGAGTGAAGACCAGTGGTTGGAAATAGAAGACCAAATTTATAGCGAAGATTCTGTGCTGCAAGGCGTAGAGGTAGGTATTGGGGCTGAAGCGCTGTTGCGTTTGCTTGCCGATATCAATTTGGAACAAGAAGCTGAAAGCCTACGCGAAGAAATTGGCAACGCCAAGGGACAAAAGAGAGCCAAGCTAATTAAGCGACTGCGGGTGATTGACAACTTTATCGCCACTGGTTCCAAACCAGAGTGGATGGTAATGGCAGTCATTCCCGTGATTCCCCCGGACTTGCGGCCAATGGTGCAGCTAGATGGTGGACGGTTTGCCACGAGCGATTTGAATGATTTGTATCGCCGGGTAATTAACCGCAACAATCGTTTGGCACGCTTACAAGAAATTTTGGCACCAGAGATTATCGTGCGGAACGAAAAGCGGATGCTGCAAGAAGCAGTGGATGCTTTGATTGACAATGGTCGTCGGGGACGAACTGTTGTAGGGGCAAATAACCGACCCCTGAAATCTTTGTCCGACATTATTGAGGGTAAGCAAGGACGTTTCCGACAAAACTTGTTAGGTAAACGAGTTGACTACTCTGGACGTTCTGTAATTGTGGTCGGGCCAAAGCTGAAAATTCACCAGTGCGGTTTGCCTAGAGAAATGGCGATTGAGCTATTTCAACCATTTGTGATCAACCGCCTGATTCGTAGCGGCATGGTAAATAACATCAAAGCTGCGAAAAAGCTGATATCCCGCAATGATCCCAGTGTTTGGGATGTGTTGGAAGAGGTGATTGAAGGACACCCTGTAATGCTAAACCGGGCACCAACGTTGCACCGTTTGGGTATTCAGTCTTTTGAACCGATTTTGGTAGAAGGTAGAGCAATTCAACTGCATCCTTTGGTGTGTCCGGCGTTTAACGCCGACTTTGACGGCGACCAAATGGCGGTACACGTCCCTCTGTCGTTAGAAAGTCAGGCTGAAGCACGGTTGTTGATGTTGGCTTCTAACAATATTTTGTCACCAGCCACGGGTAAACCCATCATCACGCCTAGTCAAGATATGGTGTTGGGAGCCTATTATTTAACAGCAGAAAATCCCGGTGCGACAAAAGGGGCAGGAAATTACTTTTCTTCGCTAGAGGATGTAATTATGGCTTTCCAGCAAGATCAAATTGACTTGCACGCCTATATTTACGTAAGGTTTGACGGCGAAATAGAATCAGACCAGCCGGATACAGAACCCGTGAAAGTGACGGAAAACGAGGATGGTACCCGCACATTACTCTATAAGTTCCGTCGAGTCAGACAAGACGCTAAGGGCAATGTACTTTCACAGTATATATACACAACTCCTGGCCGCGTTATTTACAACAATGCCATTCAGGAAGCACTAGCAAGTTAATTCGTAATTTCTAATTCGTAATTCGTAATTGAAGAATTAATTACGAATTACGAACTACGAATTAAGAATTATTAATTATTGATGACTCAGGACTAATGATTAATGACTAACGAAAAAATGATTTTTCGCAATCGCGTGGTTGACAAAGGTCAACTGAGAAATTTAATTTCTTGGGCTTTTACGAATTATGGTACAGCGCGAACCGCAGTGATGGCGGACAAATTGAAAGATCTGGGATTTCGCTATGCTACCAAAGCAGGGGTTTCCATCAGTGTAGATGACTTGATGATACCACCAACTAAGCGATTGCTCTTAGAAGCAGCCGAGGAAGAAATTCGCGCTACTGAAACCCGTTATCAACGGGGAGAAATCACTGAAGTAGAACGCTTCCAAAAGGTAATCGATACTTGGAATGGTACCAGTGAAGCCTTGAAAGATGAAGTAGTCGTTCACTTCAAGAAGACTAATCCCCTAAACTCCGTATACATGATGGCATTCTCCGGGGCACGGGGTAACATCTCACAAGTCCGGCAGTTGGTTGGGATGCGGGGACTGATGGCAGATCCTCAAGGGGAAATTATCGATTTACCTATCAAAACCAACTTCCGTGAAGGGCTAACTGTGACGGAATACATTATTTCGTCTTACGGTGCCAGAAAAGGATTGGTAGATACTGCCTTACGGACGGCTGACTCTGGTTATCTCACCCGCCGATTAGTCGACGTTTCCCAGGATGTAATTATTCGGGAATTTGACTGTGGCACTACCAGAGGTCTTAGCATTCGACCAATGACAGAAGGTGCTAAAACCTTGATTCCTCTTGCAACTCGCTTGATGGGACGAGTAATTGGCGAAGATGTGGTGCATCCGGTCACAAAAGAATTGATTGCAGCACGCAATTCGCCAATTCCTGAAGACTTGGCGAAGAAAATTGAAAAGTCTGGGGTGGGAGAAGTTGTGGTGCGATCGCCACTAACTTGTGAAGCCGCACGTTCTGTCTGTCAACACTGCTACGGCTGGAGTTTGGCACACGCCAAGATGGTAGACTTAGGCGAAGCTGTGGGGATTATTGCCGCCCAAAGTATCGGTGAACCCGGAACCCAGTTAACCATGCGGACATTCCACACGGGTGGGGTGTTTACTGGAGAAGTGGCGCAACAAGTTCGTTCTAAAATCGATGGGACTGTCAAGCTTCCCCGCAAACTGAAAACCAGAACATATCGTACCCGCCACGGGGAAGATGCCCTGTATGTTGAGGCGAATGGCATCATGCTTTTGGAACCAACAAAAGTAGGTGATGTCACCCCAGAGAACCAAGAAGTTCATCTGACCCAAGGTTCAACACTATATGTATTTGATGGAAATAAGGTAAAACAAGGGCAGTTGTTGGCAGAGGTCGCCCTTGGTGGACGTACAACTCGGACTAATACAGAAAAAGCAGTTAAAGATGTTGCCTCTGACTTAGCAGGGGAAGTGCAATTTGCCGAAGTAGTCCCAGAACAAAAAACTGACCGTCAAGGTAATACCACAACTACAGCCGCACGTGGTGGTTTGATTTGGATTTTGTCTGGGGAAGTTTACAACTTGCCACCTGGTGCAGAATTGGTGGTGAAAAATGGTGATGCGATCGCTGCTAATGGAGTTTTAGCAGAAACCAAATTAGCCAGTTTACACGGCGGTGTGGTGCGCTTGCCCGAAGCTACCCCAGGTAAGAGTACCAGGGAAATCGAGATTATCACTGCTTCTGTGGTCTTAGACCAAGCAACCGTGACAGTCCAAAGTTCTCAAGGTCGTAATAATTACTTAGTATCTACTGGCAACAACCAGGTATTTAACCTCCGAGCTACACCAGGCACAAAAGTGCAAAATGGTCAAGTAGTAGCTGAGTTAATTGATGACCGCTATCGCACAACCACTGGTGGATTCCTGAAATTCGCTGGTGTCGAAGTCCAGAAAAAAGGTAAAGCCAAGCTGGGTTATGAAGTCGTGCAGGGCGGTACCTTGTTGTGGATTCCTGAAGAAAGCCACGAAGTTAATAAAGATATCTCCTTGCTGTTGGTGGAAGACGGTCAGTTTGTAGAAGCTGGCACCGAAGTAGTGAAAGATATCTTCTGCCAAAACAGTGGTGTGGTAGAAGTAACCCAGAAAAACGACATCCTGCGGGAAGTCGTGGTCAAGCCAGGGGAACTGCTGATGGTGGACGATCCAGAATCAGTCATCGGGCGAGATAACACCTTCATCCAACCAGGTGAGGAATTCCAAGGTAATGTCGCCACGGAATTGCGTTATATCCAGTATGTGGAAACACCAGAAGGCCCTGCCCTGTTGAGTCGTCCAGTAGTTGAGTTTGCCGTACCTGATAACCCAGATGTGCCATCCACTACATCGGTAAGTCAACAAACCGGGCGATCAATTCAATTAAGAGCGGTGCAGAGACTACCTTACAAAGATTCGGAACGTGTCAAATCTGTTGAAGGTGTAGAATTGCTGCGAACCCAGCTAGTACTGGAAATTGAGCAAGAAGGGGAACAAGACCATAATGCCTCACCCCTGGCAGCAGATATTGAATTAGTAGAGGATACTGAAGACCCAGAAGTTCAACGTTTACAACTGGTAATTTTGGAATCCTTGGTAATTCGTCGAGACATTACCGCCGATGCCACCCAAGGTAGCACCCAGACTACACTTGAGGTACACGATGGGCTAACCATTGCCCCAGGTTCTGTAGTCGCACGTACCCAAATCTTGTGTAAAGAAGGCGGGGAAGTGCGAGGTGTCCGCAAAGGAACCGAAAACGTGCGTCGCTGCTTAGTGTTGCGTGACGCTGACAGGCTCACCATTAATACTAGTACTCAGCCCAAGGTGAAAGTGGGTGACTTGCTAGTAGAAGGTACAGAAATTGCTCCTGGAGTTTTTGCCCCAGAATCAGGACAGGTAGTAGATATTAAAAATGCTGCCGCTGCATCTGGTGGGGAATCAGCTCTGAGTACTAAAAACTACGTTGTTACTACCCGCATTGGTCGTCCTTATCGAGTCAGCCCTGGTGCTGTGTTGCAGATAGAAGACGGCGATTTGGTACAACGGGGTGATAACTTGGTGTTGCTGGTGTTTGAACGCGCCAAAACCGGAGATATCATTCAAGGTTTGCCCCGGATTGAGGAACTACTTGAAGCTCGTAAACCTAAAGAAGCCTGCATTTTATGTCGGCGGGGCGGAGAAGTTAAGGTAGTTTACGCTGAAAGTGGTGATGAAGCGATCGCTATTAAGGTCGTAGAATCAAATGGCGTGGTGACAGATTATCCTCTGGGGCCTGGACAAAACTTGATTGTGCCAGATGGATCAATAGTATTAGCGGGACAACCGTTAACTGATGGGCCATCTAATCCCCACGAAATTTTGGAGATCTTCTTTAGCCTGGGTTCTGAAGACGGAATCTATGCTTGTGCCAGCATTGCTTTGCAGAAGGTACAAACATTTTTGGTGAATGAAGTGCAAATGGTGTATCAGTCTCAAGGGATTGATATTTCCGATAAGCACATTGAAGTAATTGTTCGCCAAATGACCAACAAGGTCAGGATTGATGATGGTGGTGACACCACCATGCTTCCCGGCGAATTGGTAGAACTGCGCCAAGTTGAGCAGGTGAACGAAGCTATGGCAATTACAGGCGGTGCGAGGGCACAGTATACCCCAGTATTGTTGGGTATCACCAAAGCATCGTTGAACACCGACAGCTTTATCTCCGCAGCATCCTTCCAAGAGACAACACGGGTACTTACCGAAGCAGCTATCGAAGGCAAATCTGACTGGCTGCGCGGATTAAAGGAAAACGTGATTATCGGGCGATTGATTCCGGCTGGTACTGGATACAATACCTATGAAGAACCCGGTGCGATCGATGATTATGCTGCTGAGATTAGCAGTAGTGTCTTAGATGAAGTTGATGATCCTCTGGATATGGTTTTAGATGACCGCACAGCTCGTACCTATAATTTAGATTCTCCGACCCTTGGGGAATCTGGCTTTGGCAGCAGACGTGCAGAAAGATCAATTCTAGATGATGAAGATGAATTAATCGCCGATGAAGTCGTAGACGACGACGATTTTGAGGAAGAAGAGGAAGACGACGAGGATGATTTCGACGACGAATAGAGACTTGAAATTTCGCGTCTCTATTAAAATCTAAAAAGTAAAAAGGCAAAAGAAATTTTCTTTTGCCTTTTTATTTTGTTT
Organism: Nostoc sp. FACHB-133; assembly: GCF_014698055.1. Lineage (NCBI taxonomy): Bacteria > Bacillati > Cyanobacteriota > Cyanophyceae > Nostocales > Nostocaceae > Nostoc > Nostoc sp. FACHB-133. The sequence continues at coordinate 29,687 of NZ_JACJSH010000049.1, read as the reverse complement.
TATAAAAACACATATTTAAATCCTCAAGATTCTGGTTTCTTGCTTTTCAGCTAGTAGTCATTCAATTACAGCGATTCAAAAGTAACATCCTCATATAAATCTGCAACAGCACACCGAAAATCTACACTTGCCAGATGAATTATATCTTCTTTTCCATAAGGATAAAGTACCCATTGGCTCTCTGAGTTACGGCGAAAACACTCAACATTTAATCGAGTTTGACTTATGAGTACATATTCCTGAAGTGATTCCATCTGTCGGTAGTCAGCAAATTTATCACCTCGGTCAAAGGCTTCTGTTGTTGGAGATAACACTTCTACAATTAAACAAGGGTAACGCAGAAAGTTGTTAAAAGCTTTATCTCGTTGGTCACAACTTACCATAACATCGGGATAGTAATAGATATTAATCGACTCAATATGTGCTTTAGTGTCTGAGATATAAGCCTGAAAACCACTTCCGCGCAAATGATTTCTTAGCATAGCAAACACATTTCCGCTAATAATTACATGGGTATTACTTGCTCCTGCCATTGCATAAACCTGTCCCTGTCTATATTCATGCTTGATAGGACTAGTTTCTTCTCCTTTGAGATAGTCTTCTGGAGAAATATAGCTAGAATTTGGAGTTGCAACCATCTGTAATGACCTTATGTAATGTCTTATATCTATTTTAAAAGAAGCTTGACGGCTAAATTATTGAGCCACAGTTGCCAGAAATTGCCAAGGTAATTGGTAATTAGAGAAAAGCTATACCAATTACCCCTCATTTATTACCGACTTTCCGCCTGAGTTGACACTGTTAATACTTGCGGTGGTGTGGCATCTGGTGGATAGAGAAAGTCTACTTCTACTAAGGAGCGATCGCCAGCTTTCATATTTAATGAAACTAAGGGTTCCCCTGGTTGACCTCTCTTTTGTACTAAATGCACAAACTTAGTTTGCAGCTGATTTTGCTCATCTTTGTAACGTACCCGCACTGTCCCTCGGAAGAATACTTCACGAGCTGGTGTACTCAGAAAGCGTAACCCTGGTTTGACTAACTGATTCTCCTTCAGTGGGGTTTGTATGGATACACTGACAGTTTGAGGACTTTGAGTATTGTTGTATAGCGGCAACTTGAGATTATATTGAATTCCATAGTTGCCATGAGCGCGATATGCGGTGTCAGGATAGCGCACCAGCATATTAGCACTTTGAATTTGACCAGTTCCTAACATACCGCCATGTAGGGTACTCAGGGCGTAGGAAAACACTTGACCAGGCTGGGGAATAGTTAGATACCTAGCTTTAGGCTTATCTACTAATAAGGCTCTCCATTGTGAACCACTGGAGACTCCAGCAACACGCCCATAAATTCTTGGCTTGCCAGTTTCCTCTAGAGGAGTGGGCGCTTTATCCCGTGGCCCAGCCAAATCACCATTATCTAGTAAATTCTGCCACTCTTCTAAAGTAGGCGATCGCTCACTGCCATCAGGATTTACCCGTGCAAACATCGCTAGGCTAGCCGCATAGACAGTGCCATTACTTTGCAATCGGATCAATGTCGAACGACCATTCAGAGGTGGTGTCAATCCCTGTACAGGAATTGGTAAATTTAATAACATCCGACTTTGTTTTGCTGGAATCTCAATTTGGGCAGGGAAAATCTCTTGTCGTCGTCCCCGCAGCACATCAGACATGACGCGATCGCCTGGTCCAGCAAAAATTGTCCCTAAAGGATTTTGGCTAAAAGATGGTAATTGAATAAATGGTGCATCCGGTTGACTCAAATAACTCGCCGCCTGCCAAATATTCACCTTTACTGCTTCCGAACTAGGGTTGTGCAAAATTATCCCTAAATAGAGCGATCGCAAATTCTCTAGTGGTTCAGCCCTAGCAACGTGATGGGCAAAAATATCAAATCGTCCCCGAAAGGGAAAATTCAAATGCGCTGTTGGCACTTTTTTGCCATCTGGTGGAAAAGTGGAGAGTAAAATTCCCTCTTTCAACACCAATTCTGGACTATTACTGTTAAAAGTTGGCACTGTATCCAATTGACCTGGTAAAGGACGTACTTCTTGTGTTTGTACGACTTCTTCAGGTGGTGGTGTCGCAGGAGTTGATTGAGCAATTGGGAAAATTAGTAACAATGGCAACATATACTTAGATATTTCTTTCACCATACAGACATTAACAACTTGATGAAAGTGCCAGTTTGTTAATAATTAATACGAAATTTGCAAGAATTCCCATCAAATTTTCTTGATTTAGAACCGGGACGTGGGTAAAAAGACAACGGATTGTAAGTTGATTTTGGTCTAAGTAGTCCAAGCCTAAATAGTAAAAACAAATTGACCGCAGTCGTGGCTAATCTAAATTGATGCTTCTTTCTCCACTAATTTTTCTATATCAAATTCTAATTTCTCCACAGCTAGCAAATGCTTCCACACTTAATTGTGTAAGGATTGCAGCCTGCTCACAACAGATAATGTCTTCGGGTTGAATTGCATTGATTTTTTCCATTACCTGAGTATTGGCAAGTTGGACATCTACGGGTAACTGGCGTAAAAAATTCAAGTCATCTGGTATCAGATCGAGTTTGGTAACTTCAAGTAATAAATCATCAGAAGAATTTTGACTGTTGATATTTTAGGCAAATGTCAAAATAAGTTAATAGAATTCTTTTCTTCATAACAAATATTATTTAGAATAGAAAAACCCTCCATTAATAAATTTACAAGGAGCAGGTAAATGCCAGTAATTGCGGTCGTAGACTACGAGATGGGAAATTTGCACTCAGTCTGTAAAGGGTTGGAAAAAGCTGGGGCAACTCCTAATGTTACTTATTCTCCAAAGGAATTAGAGCAGGCAGATGCAATAGTTCTGCCGGGAGTGGGAGCATTTGATCCAGCAGTACAACACCTGCGAGCGCGTGGTTTGGAACAACCTATTAAAGATGCGATCGCATCTGGTAAACCTTTTTTGGGAATTTGTTTAGGATTGCAAATTCTCTTTGAATCAAGTGCAGAAGGTACCCAACCAGGACTAGGAATTATCAAAGGAAAAGTGCGCCGATTTCGTCCAGAACCTGACATCACTATTCCTCACATGGGTTGGAATCAGCTGGAAATGACTCAGGCAAAAAGTATTTTGTGGGAGCATTTGCCGTCCGATCCTTGGGTATATTTTGTCCATTCTTACTATGTTGACCCAATAGACCCGCTAATCCGTGCAGCAACCATCACCCACGGTACTCAAACCGTCACAGCTGCGATCGCTCACGAAAATCTCATGGCAGTTCAATTTCACCCCGAAAAATCCTCTAATATTGGATTGCAAATCTTGTCTAATTTTGTTGCTCAAGTCCGTGAAAAAATTCCTGCCTAATCTATTTTTGTCATTTGTTCTTTGTCCTTTGTCTAAAACTAATGACCAATGACTAATGACTAATGACCAATGACTAATAACCAATGAGCCTGAGAATTTACGGTAATCGCCAGCTAAAAACTTTACCAGGGAAAGAAACTAGACCTACCAGTGCGCGGGTAAGGGAGGCAGTCTTTAATATTTGGCAGGGAGAAATTGCAGGTTGTCGCTGGCTAGATTTGTGCGCCGGTACTGGTTCAATGGGCGCAGAGGCTTTGTGTAGAGGAGCCAGCCTAGCAGTGGGAATTGAACAATCGAGCCGAGCCTGTGCCACCATCCAACAAAATTGGCAGCAGGTAGCTAATGCCGACGAGCAGGAATTTCGGGTATTGCGGGGAGATATTACGCAGCAGTTAAAGACTTTATCAGGCAAGCAATTCGATAGAATTTACTTTGATCCACCTTATGCCAGTGGATTGTTCCAACCAGTATTAGAAGCGATCGCTCACTATCAACTTTTAGATCCTAGTGGCGAAATCGCAGTTGAACACGCCTCACAAGGTTGGACACCGCCAGAGATTCCCTCTTGGGAAATTTGCCGCGAGAAGGTTTACGGCAACACATCACTTACTTTCTACAGAATTGTGCAATGAGACGAGAAGGGAGTGGAAAAGATAAGGGAGAGAGGGGAGAAAAATTGCTTCTTTATCCTCCTTAGTCCCCTTGTCTCCCCTACTCAGCACTCAGCACTCAGCACAGGCTAAATGCCCCGCTACAGCTAACAAAACTCCCTCAACCGCCCAACTGATTGGGGCGCTTGTATTGCTTATAGGCAGCGTAAAACAGTCCGGCGAGGGTGACGAAAACTAGACCAAGGACAATACCTGATAGCAGGGGTTCAACCACTGGAAATCTCCTCTTTGTAATGATTAAATATTCGTTGCCTGTTTTTGATTTTACCAAATTTAGTATGAATCCTGCGTCCTATAGACTTTTTGGAGGGTGAATGCTCAGAAAAAAATAGTCTTCTGTGCTTGCAGACACGATCAAGAACTTTTAAGCTATGTGTAGGAAAAGAAAACTTTTTAGCACACTTAGACTTCACCGCAAACCTTTTGGATAACCAGATTACCAAACCTGAAATTTTGATTCAGCGCATCGTTTTATTGACGCTGGCCATACTGCTATCAGTCCCTTTGGGCTTTTTTGGTGTTCAGTTGGTTCAAGCCTCCGATCCTTATGTTAAGAGTGTTTTATCTCTAACAGGAAACCCAGTTCAAGGACACGCGATCTTTCAAATTAATTGTGCTGGTTGTCATGGTTTGGAAGCAGACGGGCGAGTAGGGCCGAGTTTGCAAGCTGTTTCCAAGCATAAATCTCAATATGGATTGATTCACCAGGTAATCAGTGGCGAAACCCCGCCAATGCCAAAATTCCAGCCTAGCACCCAAGAAATGGCGGATCTTTTGAGCTATTTAGAGTCGTTATAGATGTTAAATTCTGTTGTAAATTCCTTATGGAAAAAGGCAATACATCAAAATGTTATCTTTTTCGATCTTAGAACTTACGCAAAACTACACGCGGTAGGGGCAATACCCTGCGGGAAGCCGCTTGTCTACGAGACGCTCCGCGAATGCGTCTACATGAATTGCCCCTACCGAATAATAAAGGTTTGGGCTATTTTTTGCGTAAGTCCTGGATCTCTGGAAACTTGTAACAAATGTTATTGAATAGAATTCAGGAGTCAGGAGTCAGAATTCAGAATGAATTCTGTGCGACTGGCGGATAGCGCAGCGTAAAGCCTTCTCTACGAGAGGCTGTGCCAACGGCATGGCTTCTCTACGAGACGCTACGTGAACGCTTAGAGCGAGTTATCGAGCGTCTTGATTCTGACTCCTGAATTCTGACTTCTGAATTCTTCTTCAATGATCTATATTTCCAGAAGCGATCGCATCTAATTTATTAGTATCCAGTATGATAATCGTCCCACCACGACGATAGTCAATTACTGACTTGAGACTTTTAATTAACCGCACACATTCTTCGTAAGTAATCCCGCTACTGCGAGCCATGCGATAATAAGACAATTTGACTTTTAAACACTCGCCTTGTGGACTTAATTCAGTTCCAGATTCGGCAGCAAAATATTGAATTAATCTGGCAAGGCGAACAATAGCTCTTTCAGAAACTAATCCGTGGACTGTTTCATGCAATTGCTGAATCCGACTGTTAAACACCATCAGCATTCGTAATGCAATTTCAGGGTTTTGTCCAATCGCTTTTAATAAAGCATCTCTTTCTATAGTGAGAATTTCACAATCAGATTCAGCAGTTACGGTTGCTGGGGAAATTCCATTGCCTAATAAAGCAGGAGCCGCAAAAATTTCCCCAGCCGTTAAGGTGCGGAGAATCGTTTCTTTCCCCGTCATTGCTATTTTGGTAACTTGAATTTCTCCACTAGCAACAGCATAGAGTTTTGTTGGTAAGACATCACCCTCATGGAGAATAATCTCTCCTTTGCGATAGCGTTGCACCTGAGTGTGAGGTTGCAAATTTACTTTGTCTGCCGTTTCTAAACCTGCAAACACAATAATTTGCGAAAGTTGTTCCAGGGATGCCTGCATGATTAGCCTGATATCGCAAAGGCTGGACGATGATGAATCCAAGGGTTAGCCGCTTCTAATTGTGCTGCTAGGTTGATGAGGGTAGCTTCAGCCGCAGGTTTACCAATTAGTTGCACACTTATAGGTAAACCATTACTATCAAAAGCGACAGGAATTGTGATCGCAGGTTGTCCAGTTGCATTCGCAGGTGGACAAGGGGCAATCCACTCAATAATATTTTGGAATGTCTCTTCTGGACTCAGCACAGCCCATTCTCCAACGCGGATAGGTGAATGGAGATAAACTGGCAGTACCAGCACATCCACGGTATCGAAAAAGGCTACAATCTGTCGTGCCACAATCTGCATTTGGGAAACTGCTTGGAGGTACTGGGCAACAGAACCTGTGCGTGCAAATAGCCAACGATTTAATGGTTGTAAGGCTTCAACAGGAAGTCCTGACGCAGCTACCCCAGCTTGCCAAACGATTTGAAATGGTTCAACTAAACCGCTAAAATCTGGGGATTTCTGTTCAACATGGTGGCCGAGTTGTTCTAATAACTGGACTGTTTGACGGACACCTTGCTGACAGTTAGCATCAGCTTCTCCCAAAGGAGAAATATTAGTGTCAAAGGCAATTCGCAAAGCACCCAATTTTGTCTGAGTGGCAGCGAGAAATGATGGTTCGGGATCTGGCAACCAGTAAGGATCGCCTGTGACATAGCCAGATATGGTATCCAAAAGGGCAGCAGCATCAGCAACAGTCCGGGCGATGGGGCCGTTGACGGCAATTCCAGCGAGGCGTTCGCCTACGGGTGCTTTACTCACTCTACCCCTGGATGGTTTAAGTCCTACCAAACCACAACAAGCCGCAGGGCCACGAATTGAACCACCGCCATCAGAACCTTGAGCGATCGCACACAATCCTGCTGCTACCGCCGCCGCCGCGCCACCACTGGAACCGCCTGGGGTGTATTCTAAATTCCACGGATTTCTCGCTGGAGGAAAACCCGTAGGCTCACTGTAAGGAAAAGAACCTAATTCAGAAGTGGCTGTTTTACCAAGAATAGTAAATCCAGCTTGCTTAATCCGTGTTACAACGCCATCATCATAGTTAGGGATATTGTTCAGTAACGCCGGGTTTCCATAAGTACAGGTAACATCAGCTACAGCGTTTAGGTCTTTAATGGAAATTGGCACACCAAAAAATGGCGGTAGTTCTGAGGTAGTTGTCAATAATTCTGTTTTGGCTTTGGCATCTGCGATCGCTAGTTCTGCCGTCACCGTAAAATAACTTCCTAATTGGGGATTTAATTTCTCAATCCGTTCTAAATATATTTCTACCAACTCTAGCGGTGATACTTCCCGGCGACGAATTAATTGCGCCAACTCTAGTGCTGGGGTAAATGCTAAATCAACTTCATTCATAGGTTAGTGAATGGGTAATTTTGTCTTTCTCTGGGATTTTTAAACTGAAATTGTTACTTTACCAGGATTTACGGGAATTATACATTTTATAGATCCTAAGATTTGTCACTCAACTAGGATGCTTAGATGTGTGGTTATGTTCTTACTCCAGATATTTTAATTGTTTCGCATAAACTTTCGACAAATCCCTAAGAGGTATTTATGGCTAACCTAGAAATACTTGTTAGCGAATTGCCAACACTAATTCAGAATCTAAAACTGACTATTGGCGATTCTAATAAAATCATGGAACAAATTATCTCGATTAATAATGCTCAAGAACAACTACGAAATATTAAAAAATTAATTGCCCAGGAATTGAGATTGGAGAACGTCAAAAATTCTGCGATCGCTACACTTCCTCGAATAGGCACTGTAGCTAGTTTGTTTCTACCTAGCGTTGGATTGGTAGATCCAGCGATCGCAGACAAATTTGGACATTCAAAAACTAAAATTTCATTAACTGATTTACAATCCAAAATCGATGACTGGATAGAATGGGGTTATTTTTTGCAAGCAATAGCTGCTGATATTCTCAGTGATGATAGTTTAGTCAATCAACTAAGTTCTGATATTAATCATCTCAGTTTATTTGCACAATTTCAGATAACTTATGATAATTTAAAAATTAAATTAGTCTGTGAAAAATCTCATGTTTTAGAGGATCAAATTCAAAAAATTAATAATTGCCAAAATGAATTATTACAATTAAGACAGAAGTTAAATTATGTTTTTGATACTATTAAAAATAGTCGTAGCTTATTAAATATTTTATTAGGAGTGTCTGCTTTTTGTGGGAAATCTGGCTTTGCCTTAGAGTGGTTAGATGATGACCACGAATTAATTATATCGAGTGGTAGTAAATTTCAAGAATTGACCGATATTCTTAATGATTGCGATCATCTCCAAGAACAAATAGCTGTTTTAATTATTCAGGGTGACACTTTAAGGGAACAGGCAGAACAAGCCCTAAAAAAGATAGAACAAGAAAATCATAATAAAGCAACTATTAGCCAGCATGTACAAATATTACCAAAGTTTTCGACACCCAAGATAGTACGTTCGGTTTTGATCGTAGTCTCAAGTTTATTAGTCTTGGGTTTTGGTAGCTGGAAAATGAAAGAACAAAATCTCCAATGGCAGCAGATAAATCTAAGTTTAACTCAAGAAGAAAGTGCAAATGCTAAGTTTAAATCTGCTCAAAAATTCGGTATGGAGGCTGCTGCTCTAGTTCAAAAACCACCGCATCCTCTAAAAGTCTGGCAACAAGCAGAAACTAAATGGCATCAGGCAATTATCTTATTAGATAGTATTCCTCATCAAACATCAGTTTATGACAGGGCAAAGAAGAAATTAGCTTACTATCAGATTAATTATAAATCTATCAGTCAAAGAATCTTAGTAGAAAAGCAAGCCTTAGCAAACTTAGAATCAGCCCAAAAACTAGCAATAGAAGCTAATCTTTTTGTAAATAGTTCACCTCATTCGCTACTAGTTCGGCAACAAGCACAATATAAATGGGTGCAAGCAATCAATTTATTACAAGCTATTCCAGAGAGTACATCTGTCTCTGTACAAGCTAAAGAAATTCTTACTGTTTATAAAAATAATTATGCCGCTATTAATCAAATATAGCAGTCCTAACTAAATGATTCGTGGAAAACTAGATATCGCAAGTTTTAAAAAATCAGTACAATTCAGATAAGACCAAAACACTTGTAGAGACGGCGATTTATCGCGTCTCAAAAAGCCACGATTTTGTACAAGTAGCGCTTAACCCAAGCGTATTAGATTATAACCTACTTTCTTTTTGACTAGTGTTTGCGTCAATCTTATATTTGAGAACGAACCTAGCGTAAAAAATAAAGAGGCAAATTGTCATCTGGTGACACTTTCCCTCTCTTAACAACAGATAATTAAAACTAACAATTACACCTTAGAACGGTCAGTCAAAATCTCATAACCCGTGTCTGTAACTAACACTGTATGCTCAAACTGAGCCGACAAAGAATTATCCACAGTGACTGCTGTCCAACGGTCAGATAATGTCCGGGTGTGTCTAGAACCCGCATTTAAAATTGGCTCAATTGCCAGCGTCATTCCCGCACGGAGTTTAACATTTGGCATCTCGCGGGTGCGGTAGTTGAATACTGAAGGTTCTTCGTGCAAATTACGACCGACACCGTGTCCAGTGAATTCTTCAACTATACTAAAGCCGTTCGCTTTCACATGGTCTTCAATTGCTCCAGCTAAGTCAAGCAGGTATACACCAGCCTTTACTTGTTCAATACCTTTAAATAAAGCTTCTTCTGCTACGCGAATTAATTTAGCAGCTTCTTCTGTCACTTCACCTACAGCAATTGAAATGCAAGAATCACCATGAAAGCCTTGGTAATAAGCGCCAGTATCTACTTTTAATACATCCCCCACACGAATCACTTTTTTAGGGCTAGGAATGCCATGCACTGCTTCGTTATTAATGCTGGAGCAGATAGAACCAGGAAAACCGTGATATCCTTTAAAACTTGGTGTTGCACCCATTTCGCGGATGCGTTTTTCTGCGTGAGCATCCAAATCAGCCGTTGTCATTCCTGGCTTTACTAGCTCGGAAATTTCTTTTAAGACAGTTGCCACAATTGCCGATGATTGCCGCATGATTTCAATTTCACGCGGTGATTTAATTTCAATTCCACGGCGTTGTTTTTTTGCAGGTGCAGGCTGAGTTGCTTGAGAAAGTAAGTTACTGAAAATGTTCATGGGAAATTAATAATTACTGTTGGCTTTGTCGATGAAGTATGAATGCTTTCTCTAGATTACTTGAGAAAAATATCTATAATTTAAGTTATTTCAATCCCTGATCAGGATTATTACAGTTTAGTCACTAATGTATACAGAATAACATATTCACTTACTCCTGATATTTTAGACTTCAGGCAAAATCGCCCTAACTTATTTTTCGCTCCCAACTAAACCTCATTTATGTTGAAACCTAGAGTTTTTTAAAAGATATATTTATTTATGTTGGGTTATGCTATTGCTGCACCCAACCTACAAAACTACGGTTCTCAAGGTAGACGAGGTTTATACGATTTAGATTAATTATCTTTAATTGAAACACTAGACGGCTATTAAATACTGAGTCGAACAATTTTTAGTTGTTGATGGCAATTTCTCCAGTCATACCTGCTTCCGTATGTCCTGATATTGAACAACGTAAGCCATAAGTTCCAGATTTTAAGGGCACAAATACCCATTCCGCCTCAGCACCCGGCTTGAGTTCCAGTTCGTGAATAGCTCCTTTAATTTCTACTTTGCCTGCTTGGACTTTTTGTGTCCAGATGCCATCGGCAAAGTCTTTAGCAGTAAAATAGTGCTTCAGTTGGCTGGGATTGGTAAGCCGAAGTTGATAGCGTTTGCCAGCCTCGAATTCCAGATGATTTGGCTCAAATTTGAGTTCGTTAGCCGAATTACCCAAGCTAATTGTAATTTCTGTGGCTGGTTGCTTAAGCAAATCACCAGACAAATTTGCCGCCATTACTGGAGTCGCAGTGATGAAATTTAAGCTTATTAACAACGTTAATATTACGTAGCTACGACGTAATATTTGCAGCCAATCAGTATTTGGAAAAGTCAGAGATGCAATTAAAATTTGGTATAAATGGTTGTAAATTTTCATTGGTAGTTCTCAAAAGGCAATGCTGATGAGCAGGAACAATTCATAGGTAGCGGGAAAAACCGCTTTACCTATTCTTTATTATCCATGCCCAGCGCCCATCTCTACCTAATGCTTTTCTCTGCTAACACAGATGGCCCAGCAGTAACCACTACGATTTGATCTGGATGGAGTAATTCACGAGCCGCTTGATTAACTTGCTCAAAGGTGACTTTCTGAAGTTTGTCAGTAAAGGTATGCAATTCTACTTTATCTAGTCCATACACCTCATTCATCAGAATTCTATCTGTTAATTCTTCTGGGTTTGCCAGGGAAACGTTGTAGTTGCTGATGAGGGTACGTTTAGCTGTTTCTACTTCTAGCGCAGTGACACCTTGTTGATGGATTTGCTGTAGTATTTGGCGAGTACTAGCGATCGCTTGACTAGTATCTGCTGGACTAGTTTGCATTTCTATCAAAAATGTGCCTGCATTCTTCCCGGCTTGGAAGTAGCTATAAATTCCATAGCTCAAACCTTGGCGATCGCGTACTTCTGCACCAAGTCTACTAGATAAAGTATCGCCTCCCAAAATCTGGTTCAATACTAAGGCTGCGTGAAACCGAGGATCGTAACGCTTAATACCTGTGTAACCCATATATGTCACAGCTTGGGCTTTACCTGGTAAAACTGGGTTGACACTCACTATTTTCTCCGGCATTGATACCGGAGGATATTTTAATGTGGGTGCTTGGCCGCTAACTTCCCAGTTACCAAACTCATTTTTAATGAGCGATCGCACTTTATCTAGATCAAAATCTCCCACCAGCGCCAATACTGTCGTGTCTGGACGATAATGTTTAGCTTTGAAATTGATCACATCCTGGCGTTGAATCTGCTGTAAACTCTCCTCTGTGGGAAAAGTGTGTAAGGGATGTTTTTTCGGGTAAATTGACTGCACAAATATTCTTCTGGCTACTTCTGCTGGCTCATCTAATTCCAGTTGCAGATCGGTTAAAGTTTGTTGGCGATGTAATTCCAATTCTTGTGCGGGAAAGGTACTATTTTTAACAACATCTGCCAATATCTCTAGAATTACTGGCAAATCTCCTGCTAAACTATCACCCTCGATATGCACACCTTCACGATGGACTTCAAAGTTGAGACTCGCCCCTCGTTCTGCCAATATTTTGGCAATAGTTAAGACATCTTTGCTCTTAGTACCATTTAGCAAATTATCTGCCACAAAAGCAGCCAATCCCGCTCGATCATCTGGATCAAATTCTGTACCGGCTTGAATATAGCCGCTTAAAGTAACGGTGGGAGTACTATTATCAGGTAACAGTAATATCCGCAGCCCGTTGGTAAGTTTAAATTCCTGTGGTAAAACTTGGGCAATCGCATCTGTAGCCAAATCCACAGGTGGTAAGTATTTCACCACCTCAGAAGGAAGTACAGGCACGCCAGGAGAAAAATTTTCTGTAGTTTGGGCTGAGTCTGGTTTGTCGCCAACCCCTGCTATCTGCTTTTGAGTTGGTTCAAAAAAGCCTACTGTCCGAGCTTCTTTAGTAAGGTATTTGTTAATAACAGCGACAACATCCGTCGGCTTCACCAGACGAACAGCAGCCAAATAGCGTTCTGTATAGCGATAATCACCAACAGTTGTCTCATCATTGCCCAATCGCATTGCTTGAGAGGTGATATCACGGTTACTCAAAATTACATCTGCTGTTAATTGGGTTTTGGCTCGTTCTACTTCCTCAGTTGTCACACCTTTTTCTGCTACATTTGCGATCGCGCTATTCAACACTAAGTCGATTTTTTTCAAATCTTTTTTAGATCCAGCCGTCACCAAAACCTCATACCAGCCAGATTCTCGCAAACTGGTAACAGATGCTGTAACTTCACTAGCTAAACCTGATTCCACCAATGCCTGATAAAGTCTAGAATTCCGTCCTTCTGTAAAGATGTAATCCATCACATCCAATGCAGGCACATCTGGTTGATTTGCATCCGGTAGCGGATACACAACTTGTAACAGTCGCCCTGCTCCCGGTTCTCGCAACACTATAGGAGTGGGGAATTGGGAATTGGGAATTGGGAATTGGGCATAGTTATTTTCATTTTCCTTGTCCCCCTTGTCTCCCCCTGCTCCCCCTGCCCCCTGCCTCCTTGGTAGTTTGCCAAACACTTCTTTAATTATTTCGAGGGTATTCACGGTTTGAAAATCTCCAACAATCACTAAGACAGCATTATCGGGGCTGTAAAAATTACGGTAATATTTCTGTACTTGCTCAACTTCAAATTTCTCGACATCAGCTTTAGTACCACCTACAGGCAACCCATAAGCATGGTTAGGAAATACTGCCTGCATGACGGCGCGGTTGAGGCGATATTCTGGACTATTTTCGTAACCTTGCAATTCAGAAATTACTACTCGCTTTTCACTCGCTAGTTGTTCTGGCTCAATCTGGGAATTTTGCATTCTGTCTGCTTCTAGCACTAAAAGCGCTTTTAGCTTGTTACGCTCCACAGTACCGTAATACGCAGTTTGGTCATAGCTCGTGAAAGCATTAGAATCACTACCTAAAGCACTAAACAAACGGCCAAATTGAATTGGACGATTTTTCGTGCCTTTAAACATCAGGTGTTCCAACTGGTGGGCAATGCCATTTACCCCTGGTTCTTCGTTGCGTGAGCCAACCTTGTACCACACTTGCACCGTCACCACTGGCGCAGTATGCACTTCCTTTGTTAGGACAGTTAGACCATTTTCCAGCACTGTCTTATGGACGTTTTCTGTCAGTGTTGAGGGCATTATTCTTTTTGCTAGCAAGGTTGACTGGGATTTTTCTTTGTTAGATATGGCTGTATGTTGACTATTAGCAGGTCGATCGCTCAACAAAAAAACCGCTACTAGCCATAAGCTTAAAATTAATAACGGCAAGGAATATTTATAAAATCTAGATAATCCATACATGTACTTAGGAAATATATCTGTAAATTAATTTACATAATTATTTTGGTGAGTGACCACAGTTTAATATGGCAAAAAAATCTGTTACCTCGGCAACAATACAGAAAAACAATATATTAACAATAAAGGTAATAAAAAAGCTAAATTATGGCAGTTTTGCTAAAACCCGAATGAATTCTAGAGGTAAGCCATCAGTATCGGCAATGAAAGCCACTTCGTAAATGCGATCGCCTATTTGCTGTTGTGTCGGTTCTAAAAGTACCTTTAACGGTTGTAATTCTTCGGTTTGACTCTCAGCCGCCGCAATCAAAACACGTTCTTGTAAATTTGTAAACCAGCTAGGTAAATCTGGTGTAATCTCAGTTAAATCGAACGAGAGATGATAATACCCCACATAATGCTCGTCAGCAAAGGCATCTGGGGCTGGCTTTGGTTCGGGAATTTGGATCAGTTCAATTCTGCCGCCCAATCCTTCCATCCAGCAAGCTAACGTGTAGCCTGTAGTAAAGCGTTCCGAAATTGTAAATCCTAAATGTTCGTAGAAAGCGATCGCTCGATGAATATTCGCAGTCCGAATAGAAGCGTGGTGCATATTAATCCTTAGTCCTTAGTCCTTAGTCATTTGTCTTTTGTTATTCACTAATGACAAATGACTAATGACTAATGACCATTATTCAAACAACCTGAAATAAGGGTAGCGTACAGGGACACCAGGCTCTTTTTCCAAGTCAAAATTAATCACTTCCCAACAGGGATCTTCTGAGGTATCGGGGCTAAACTCTACGGGTAAGCCGTATAGCCGAGCAGCGGTAACTTCTGGTTGTCCAGAACGCCAAGGTGTACTGCGTTCTAAATAGCCACTCATCAATTCCTGATAGCGGTGAGCAATAATCACTTTTGTGGCTCGATAACCTTGGGTATAGAGCTTATCTAATGCTTCGTGAATTTCAAACCGAATACCATCGGGATGAGTATGCTGCCTATACCATTCATTATTCCACCTCCGCCAATGACGGCCTGATTGCAAATGGATTAACTCTCCATTTTGAGGATTAGCTTCAAAAGCGCCATGACGCGGACACAAATAGGTATCTGTTAATGTCAGCGCCGGAATAGTCTGGCGACAATGGGGACACTGTATTTCCGGCCCAAACATCGGGTACTGAAAGCCTGGATTCATCATGAAGTGCGTACAAACATAATTTTGTCTTCACCAGCACTAGTGGATTGGATTATACACTTCGGCTCTACCACTTTGGGTTACTTGTTGACTGCTGCACAGACACAGAGTTGCGGCAGTAACATTGTTCACTAGTGTTTTCCTCAGCGTAGAGGCTTGACGCTGTGATATCCTGGTCGTGCAACCAGCCTCAAAGGTTGGAGTTTCTCCAGTGTTCCTTGGTACCATTATTCATATTCTATCGTGTCTACCGCTTCTTACTGGACATCTCCTGATTTTTCTCAAGCTGCCTTCATCGCAGCCAATGCTGTTGTTATGGGTTCGGTAAATATAGCAGCAGGGGTAAGCATTTGGTATGGAGCAGTAGTTAGAGCAGATGTAGAACGCATTGAAATTGGCGAATGCACAAATATTCAAGATGGTGCAATTCTACATGGCGATCCTGGTTTTCCGACAATTTTAGAAGATCATGTTACCGTAGGGCATCGCGCTGTGGTACATTCCGCTTACATTGAGCGTGGAAGTTTGATTGGCATTGGTGCGGTTATTTTAGACGGGGTACGAGTGGGTGCTGGTAGCATTATTGGTGCTGGCGCAGTCGTAACTAAAAATATACCGCCTTTGTCACTAGTTGTAGGTGTTCCAGGCAAAGTGTTACGACAATTAACAGAGGCTGAAGCCGCAGAACTAATTGAACACGCTAAACGTTACCAAAAGTTAGCTTTAGTTCATGCTGGTAAAGGTACAGACATTGGCTTTAGTAAGTCTTAGAGAGAAGGGGACAGGGTAAGGGTTAAGGGGTAAGGGGTAAGGGGGAGAATAAAAATTAGCTCTTTCGCCTCTGCTTTCTGCTCTCTTCCCCTATGCCTCTTGTACCCAACGCCCCATACCCAATTTTCAATAATTTAAACATTCTTTACATATATGTTGGGAAAAGTTACCCACTTCAGCTAAAAATAAAAATGAGAGCAGTTGACAAAACTTTAATTTCTACTTAAGAGAGGGGTTCTAGATATGGATATCGATTACCGTATAGCGATCGTTTTAGCACCAGTTGTCATTGCTGCTAGTTGGGCAGTGTTTAATATTGGCGCTGCGGCTTTAAGACAAATTCAAGGCTTTTTGGATCGGGAAGCCTAGATTCAGCTTAATATCATCACTTTTGAACCGCCTGTTTCTACTTACGGAGACAGTCGGTTTTATCACGATTAATGCTGCATTGGGCACAAGAGGCAGAGAGAGCAGAGGGAAAAGAGGTAATTTTTATTCTCCCCCCTTCCCTCTTGCCCTTTCCCCCTTCCCCTTTCCCCTTTCCCCCTTCCCCTCCTTGGATATTGATTCTGTAATACAACCCCTTCAACGCTTTGGTGTCCATCTAGGACTCGATCGCATTGTTAACTTATTGGCAAATCTCGGCAATCCTCATCACCAAGTCCCGGTAATTCATGTTGCTGGCACTAATGGTAAAGGTTCCGTCTGTGCCTATCTTTCCTCGGTACTTACTGAGGCTGGTTATCGCACAGGACGCTACACTTCCCCCCATTTAGTCGATTGGACAGAACGTATTTGTTTGAATGAACAGCCAATTGATTCTGAAGAATTAAGGCAATTATTAGAAAAAGTCCAAGCAGTTATTCGGGCTGGTGACGAGGAGATCCCCCCAACTCTCCTTGAAAAGGGGGGCGATGTTTCCCACTTGAAACAGGAGGATAGTGGGGATAAAACTTTTTCACAGAAGTATGGGAACCCCACTCAGTTTGAAGTAATTACAGCGGCTGCTTGGTTATATTTTGCCCAGCAGCAAGTAGATGTGGCTGTGGTAGAAGTCGGACTAGGAGGGCGCTTAGATGCAACCAATGTCTGTTTGGAACCCATAGTTACTATCATCACTTCCATCAGTCGAGAACATTGGCAACAACTTGGCCCCACCGTTGCGGACATTGCTAGAGAAAAAGCAGGTATTCTCAAACCTGGATGTCCCGTCGTGGTTGGGCAATTGCCACCAGATGCAGAAGAAGTTGTGCGATCGCGGGCTTTAGAATTAGAATGTCCAATTTTTACGCCTCAACCTGCCCGTCAAATCGCTACAGGATGGGCAGAATATCAAACACTTCAAAATTCTCAATTAACTAAATATCCTTTGCCATTAGCGGGACAAATTCAATTAGCAAATTCAGCTTTGGCAATAGCAGCTTTAGAAATTCTCCAACAACAGGGTTGGCAGATTTCTGAAGAAGCCATAATTAAGGGGATGGCAAAAACTCAATGGCCAGGGCGGATGCAATGGACTACCTGGAACAACCATAAAATATTACTTGATGGCGCTCATAATACTGCCGCCGCCCAAGTTCTTCGTCAGTATGTTGATAGCTTAGACGCAGTTAATCCCAACCCCATCACTTGGGTTATGGGAATGTTTTCCGATAAGGATCATGCTGATATTTTTGCCGCCCTGCTGCGCCCCGGCGATCGCCTTTTTTTAGTACCAATACCAGTAGAATCCTGGCCAGGTAGAACCTCTGCCGATCTAGACTCCTTAGCAAACCTAGCTTATAGCATCTGTCCCAAATTAAGCGATCGCCAAATCCATCCAGATTTATTCACAGCCCTAGAAGCCGCAATCTCAACCACCACAGACGATTTAATCGTTTTATGTGGTTCCCTTTATCTAGTAGGCGATTTTTTGCAAATGGGGAGTAAGTAGTGAGGTAAGGGACTTCCAAATAAAAAAATATACCATCGCTATAGAGGCAGGGAGCAGGGAGCAGGGGGAGACAAGGGGGACAAGGAAAATGAAAATAACTATGCCCAATTCCCAATTCCCAATTCCCAATTCCCAATTCCCAATTCCCAATTCCCAATTCCCAATTCCCAATTTATCTGTTGTTCCACTCCTGCGCCGCATCTTCTACAGCTTTATCTACAGTCTTCTCCCCTAACATTGCTGCTTGCAAATTCTCATATATTGCCTTTTGCAGTTTGTTGAAATCCTTCAAATTAGGGGTTAATATTTCTGCCTTTTGTAGTTCTTTAGCACTCATAACTCGTGCTTTTTCTATTGTTGAAGCATTAGCTGGAACATCTGTAAAGTAACTATCAGACAATGCCTTGACTGTAGAAGGTAAGACATTTGCAGCTTTTGCAAAGGCTAACTGATTTTCGTCATTGGTGACAAATAAAGCAAACTTCACAGCGCCATCTGGTTGTTTAGTGTCGCGGGGAATAACTATGTTCATTACCGCGACATTTTTCTTACCTGTGTCACCAGTGAGTTGAGGTGCTATTGCTGAAGCTTGGGCGATTTTCGGGGCATTATTAGCGATCGTTTTCAGAAACTCTGGCCCAGAAGCTAGAAACACAGTTTCTCCAGATTGATATAAATCGATCGCATGGCGATGTCCTTGCGTTAAAGCCTCTTTAGGCAGTAGCCCTTTTTTATACAAGTCTACCCAGTATTGAAACGCTGCCTTACCTTGTGCTGAATTAAACGCTGCTTTCCCCTCAGCATCTATTAGAGTGACTCCCATTTGCACAAAAGATTCCAGCACTTCACCGGAATCTTGCGGTACAAAAGTTACAAAAAAGGCATATTTGCCAGTCTTATCTTTAATTTTTTGGGCTACTTGTGCTAATTCTGCGTAGGTTGTGGGTACCTTATTGATACCTGCCTGTTTTAATAAATCAGTGTTATAAATGGTTAACCTTGTGGTGAGATACCAGGGAAACCCAAAACTCTTGCCATTAAGCGTGCTGGCTTTCCAGATATTCGGTAGATAGGAGGAACGTATATCGTTTGAGACTTTCGCATCTAAATCTAACCAGGCATTTCGACCCGCCAGTTGGGAAGCGAAACCCGGATTGAGGTTAACTACATCAGGTGGCGTTTTTGCTGAGACAGCTGTTAAAATTTTGTTCTCCATAGCTGCCCAAGGCACATCAACCCAGTTAATCTTTATACCTGGATTTTGTGATTCAAAATTTGCAATTAGGTTTTTGAAGTAGTCGGCAAATTGAGGTTGGAGTTGCATTGTCCAAAACTCAATAGTTGCCCCTCCTGAATTAGCTTGTTTTGTATTTGTACTAACATTACCTGTGCTGCAACTTACAATCCAACTGGTTAATAAGCCAAGCAGTGCCAAAGCAAGAAGTTGTTTAAATTTTCGCAATTGAATCATTTTCCCAGTATTTTTACGCTTGATCAGTGTGAAAAGCTTAGACAGAATTGTCGAGATTATAGGCTAAATAAATTACGCGTCGAGACGTAATATATTACGTTTCTATCCACAACAAATTTAAATTTTCAATTTAGCAGTCCATCGGGCACAACTGTGGTACAAAAATTCAATCGTCTGTTTGGCAAATCGAATAAAGGGGTCGGCATTGAACTTGCTCCCGAACGGGTAAATGTAGTTCAGCTACGCAAACAGCGTCAAGGCTTGAAACTAGAAACCTTTACATCGGTAGCAGTTCCAGAAGGCGTAGTTACCGATGGTCAAATCACCGATCCCGCAGCAATGGCGCAATTAATCCAGCAGGCGCTAGCTGAAAGCAAAATAAAAACTACTCGTGTTGCCACTGGTGTACCAGGGCGAGATTCCATCGTTCGGATTATACCTGTACCAACGGAGTTAGATGACAAAGAACTGCGAGAAATGGTGCTAAACCATGAAGCAGGTTTGTATTTACCCTATCCTCGTGAAGAAGCTGATGTAGATTATCAGAAACTTGACTACTTTGTAGATGAGGATGGCATTGAAAAAGTACATGTACTTCTAGTAGCCACTCGCAAGGAAATAACGGATACCTATATAAGTACATTCGAACAGGCAGGACTACAAATTGATGTTTTAGAAATTAACAGTTTTGCCCTGATTCGAACTATTCGTGAACAACTGCGACAATTTGGGCCGCAAGAAGCAGCAGTCCTAGTTGATATAGAGTTCGACAGTACAGAAATCGCCATCATAGTTAACGGAGTACCGCAATTTTCGCGCACAGTGCCTATAGGCACTTATCAAATGCAAACTGCGTTAGCAAGGGCAATGAGCTTACCCACATCACGAGATATGGAACTGTTACACGGAATGATTATTCCCCCAACTCCCCTAGATGGTGGGAAAACCGGTGTTACCGAGATCGATCCTGGTATGGCAGCCATATTAAGAGTATTGGGAGAACTAACGGATGAACTGCGCCGTTCAATCGATTTTTACCTTAATCAAAGTGAAAATTTGGAGGTAGCGCAGATTTTATTAGCTGGGCCAGGAGGTGGACTCCAACAGCTAGATGAATTCTTTACCCAACGATTGAGCTTGCCAACTACCCAAATAGATCCAATTGGGTCTTTGTCGTTAGAAGTTGACACTGATAAATATCCACAGGTACAACGCTCTGGCTTGGCGATTGTACTTGGTTTAGGTATGCGGGAGGTGTAATACCGATTTTAGATTTTGGATTGTCTGTTTTGATAGTTACGCTGTTTGAGAATTCTCAAACCATAAATATTTGTTTCTAATTGGTGTGAGAAAATGTACAGTTTGGATGTTAATTTTCTTAAAGATCGCCCAGCATACCAGCAAAAGCCTGACAGAAAGGGAGGAATATCCCTAAGCTTCCCTACAGGTAATATGACACCAGTGTATGTGGGGGTTGCAGTAGGTATAGGTCTTCCAGCTTTATTGGGAGTTAGTTGGTGGTTGTTGCAAGGGAAGATTGTTGAATTAGATGCTCAGATAGCACAATTCGATCAGGAAAGCAAGAGACTAGATACTGAAATAGGAAATCTGAACAAAATCAAAGCCGAGACGAGTGCAGTTAAAGGGGAAACCCAAGCTTTAGTCACTGTATTTGACCAGATTCGACCTTGGTCAGCAATGCTGCAAGATTTGCGCGATCGCATCCCAACAGCAGTCCAAATCGAAACCATCAAGCAAACTCCACCTATTGCGGTAGTAGCAGGGCAGCCCCCAAACAATCCGGCCGGCGGATTAGAAATTACCGGATTGGCTCGTTCTTTTAACGATGTCAATGATTTCTTATTGAGTTTACAACAGTCTCGGTTCTTGAAGTCCACAGAAAGCAGAATTGTGACGGCAGCATTAGTAGATGCTCCCTTACCACCAGGTGCAGCACAACCTTCTAGTGGTGTAATAATTAAGCCACCCCAAGTAGTTAAATACACTATTCAATCGAGCATGAGCGATATTCCAGCTTCGGAATTAATCCGGGAGTTGGAAAAAAAAGGCACAGTGGGGTTAGTAACTCGAATTCGTAGTATGCAACAAACAGGAGTCATTCCAAAATGACGCTGAGTGATGATTTAAATTTTGCCGAACATGGTGGCGAATTCAATTCGGAAACGCCAGCCCACCCCGTGATATTTGGTATTGCCTTTACACCAAAAATCATTGGCATCTTGGTAGGGGTAATTGGTTTAGCGGGAGCAGGTTATATATTATTAAACCTGCTAATGCCAGCTTGGGAAAGCTACCAGCAGCAGCAAGCCAAAAGTTCTGAACTGCAAGCGCAAATTGAGCAAAAAAAAGCCAGCATCAAACAGATTGGCAAAGTTAAAGAAGAGCTAGTGCAGGCAAAACAGCAAAAAGTTCAGGTTTTAGGTTTATTTGCTAACGAAAAAACCTTAGATACATTGCTGTTAGATTTGAACCGCTTAATTGAGTCTGGCAATACTCCAACTTCTATTAATGCAGTTAGAGCCAAACTGAAGAGATTCGTGCCAGTTTCCCAAAAGCCAGAACCGATTACTGATGGATCTCTAGGACTACTGGTTGACGGCAAGCTGCAACGCAGCACTATCAATGCCGAAATTACAGGAACTTATGAGCAAACACAATCGATAATTCGTAACATTGAGCGATTACAGCCTTTGTTAATAGTTAAAGATTATCAAGCAAATTTGGCTCCAGTAGAGTCAAGATCCCCATTAGACAAAACACCAGTACAGGTTGGGCCAGCAGCGATTAACACATCATTCCAGTTACAAGTATTGATGCCACTTAGTCCTGAAGAAATAGCCGCAGCAGCAGCAAAAGCTGCTCCGAAAAAGTAGTTTTTAATTAGTAGTTATGAATTGTGAATTGTGAGTTAGGAGTTATCATTCCTAACTATTCACTCATAACTTCTTACTTTTAACGAACTACTCAAAATTGTTTGTAAACAAGGTTTTATTAGGTGAGGAATGAACTGTGAAACAGCTTCACGGTAATAGTTTTATATTAGGTACTGCCGCTTTTGTATTTTTGGCAGCTCAACCAGTTTGGGCACAAATTAGTCAAGTTACTAATGTCCAGTTAAATCCAGTTAATGGTGGAATTAGTGTTGCTTTGAAAACTTCTTCAGGCTCGCGCCCCCAAGTTTTCACGACAAAAAGAGGTAAGACTTTAGTCGCAGATATTATCAATACTCAATTACGATTACCACAAGGTAATAGTTTTCGTCAAGATAGCCCAGCACCAGGAATTGCATCTGTCGAGGTTAGCCAGCTTGATGCCAACAGCATTCGGGTAACGGTAACTGGCAGCAGCAACGTACCTAGCAGTCAACCCGTGGTGCGATCGCAAAATGGAATTACACTCAGCTTTAGCCCATCGGCAGGCACTATAGCATCAGCACCAACGCCAACAGCGTCAACACCCACAGCACCGCCTGCTACAACTCCAGCCCAATCTGGTCAAAATTCAGGTGTTCTTGTTCCCAACCCGGAAGTCACCATTGACGGACAACCTGCACAAGCTGCTGGGCCGGGTCAACCTCTAAGCCAGGCTCCGCCTTTTTTACCCAGAGCCGTTGCCCCACCGGTAGGAGATATTGCTGTTTCCGCCACTGATGCTTCTCCTAGCACCATTGACTTAGGCACTCAAGAACGTGTCCCCCGCTTAGTATTGCGAGATGCGCCAGTGCGTGAGGTTTTGTCACTGCTTGCTCGTGCTGCTAATTTGAACCTGGCTTATATCGGAGGTGAGCAAGGTGGTGGAGGTCAACCAGGTGCTGCTGCACAAGCAACTTCTCAAACCATCTCTTTAGATATAGAAAACGAGCCAGTGCAAGATGTATTCAACTACGTCTTGCGTTTGAGTGGTTTAGAAGCTAACCGCAGTAATCGCACAGTTTTTGTGGGGCCTAAACTACCTAATTCCACCCGTGACATGGTTATGCGTAACCTGCGACTCAATCAGGTCACAGTGGGAGTCGCCATCAACTTTTTGGTTGGCTTAGGGGCAGAAAGTGCTATCAGCCGAGAACGACAAGTTACCAGTGTTAGTGCTGTAGCTGTTGGGAATGCAGCTGCTCCCATCACACAAGCTCAGACAACTACAGAAACCAAGGTTGAAACTCAACGCGTTGATTTCAAAGACTCTAACCCATTACTGAGAGGTTTACAGGCATTAGGAGATGAACGCACTAATTCTTTAACCTTGATTGGGCCTCCCAAGCTAGTTCAGATGGCAATGGCTCAACTAACTCAGCTTGATATCCGCCGTCGTCAAGTGGTAGTTAACGTCAAGATTATCGATGTTAATCTCAATAACACTCAGGACTACAACACTAGCTTTTCCTTTGGGATTGGCAACAACTACTTTTCAAATGATGGCGGTGCAGCGTCTCTTAATTTCGGTGGTTCAAGGCCAGTTAATAGTGCTGAAGCGAGAACCAGTGTAACTAGTACACCTACAAGACCTAATCCACTTAGTAGCGCAAATATTTTTCTTGACCCACAAAATCCAACCACAGGAGCAGTTAGTGCTGGTGTAAACTCTAACCCAACGCAACCAGGACTTTCATCATTTACCGCAGCAACTCCAGGAACAATTACATCTGTCCCAACTCAGTTTGACCCAGTTACTGGTCTACCGACTCAATATACTAATCAGGTAACTGGCCAAACCCCTGCTCAATATACATATAGCTTGCCGTCTATTTATCAATTCCCCAAACGTCTTCTCACTAGCTTGCAAGCTCAAGTCACGAATGGCAATGCCAAGATTTTGACTGACCCAACCTTAATTGTGCAAGAAGGTCAGCAGGCACTTGTTAATCTGACCCAAGAAGTGGTGGGAAATATAACTCTCCAAACAACGGATACTTCTGCTGGCTCTAGGACAGAAAGAAAAATTGATAAACAAAAAGTTGGGTTAACCTTAAGTGTGAAAGTTGACCGGATTGACGATAATGGGTTCGTTTCTCTATCGGTTGCTCCTACAGTCAGCGCTCCTACAGGCTCACAAAATACAGGAAATGGACAAATTGTTTTAGTCTCTGAGCGTTCCCTTACTTCTGGCTTAATTCGCTTACGAGATGGTCAGACACTAATTCTCTCAGGGATTATTCAAGACCAAGACCGGACAAGTATTTCCAAGATTCCCATCTTGGGCGATCTTCCCCTTATTGGTGCGCTGTTTAGAAGTACAAATAGATCCAACCAGCGCAATGAGGTGATTGTATTACTAACACCTCAAATTATGGATGACTCTGAAAACTCCTCTTATGGCTATAACTACAATCCCAGCCCAGAAGTGCGGCAAATCCTTGAACGTCGAGGGTTGAAGCTTCCCGGTAGGCAATAAAGATCACCAGTAGGAGAGTCACCTCTGGCTCACATCCTCGCACCTCTCACTGCTTTGAACTAAAGTTCAACTCTGTCCTTCTCCGAGTCGGAGAGGGACAGTTTTGGGTACTAAAACCTTTCAGAGGTCTTTTGATTAGGCTAACTAGACAGACACTACATAAAGTGTTGAATTCACTTAAACAGAAGAAACAATAATTAAAAAAACTGAAATTTTTTAGTAGTGTAAAACAGCAAGTGGGGTTGTGGCTATGTTGGTAGACCTCCAGCTTGAAAAATCTGTTCGGCTGTTAAATTCAATTCCGGGAAAGTATGCGAGACAATACGATCACTGCCTCTAAATTGAGTAACTTGGTATTCACCATCGATTAATTGATAAATAGATATAGTAGGCTGTTTGGGGTTGCCAGCGAACTTTTTAGCGCCTAGACCGAGATAATCTACAACCCAGTATTCAGGAATTCCAATACCCTCATACTTACCCTGTTTTGTGTAGTAGTCATCATCCCAGTTCGTACTAACTACCTCAACTACTAAGGGAATTGATGCTGCAAGACTTACAGTTGATTCTTTCTTCCATAGCGGCTCATTTATTAAATTAGGGCGATTGAGTAATAGCACATCTGGGGAATAGGCAGAGTCCGACTTAGTTGGTTTAACAAGAACAGTTTTGGGGATTGTATAAGGTAAATTTAGTCGGTCAAATTCTACTGTTAGTTTTCTTGCTACAAAACCAACGACATCTTCATGGTCTCCCACTGGTTGTGCCATTTCAACAATCACGCCGTCATGTAATTCGTATCTTCCACCTTCGGGTCGCCACGCTGCAAAATCTTCAAAAGTTACTAGTTTTGGTATGGCTTGAGTCATAATCTATTACCCCTAGTAGTCGTTTCGATCATACCGCTTCCTTACCTTGGCTCGATTCTGCAAAAAATAAATAATCCTAAATTCCAAAGTACATGGAGACGGTAGAGATGTTTTTTACTGGAAGTCCCTAAAGGTTTTGTTAAGTGCCTGGTTTGTCTTACTCCTCGGTCGAAGCAAGCTACGCGTAACGGAGGTACCAGAAGAAGTTGTCGCAGCGATCGCTAACAAATGTTAAGAAAGATGTAACTAATGGATAGCCTTGTAGGGGAGACGCTTTAATTTTTCCCCCTTCCCTACTAAAAAAGCTCGCTATGGGGTTAAATTTCGTGTTGGATTTTTCAGATGATATGAAAAGTAAGCAAAATACCTGACTTTTTAGAGAAATCGGAAACATGAGTCTTTGATTTCCATAAAAATTGGTTAATCTCAGCAATAACTCTTCAACATCGGTAATTAATCCCAACAAATCCTCACCATCTCCCGCCTCCCCACTCCCCTGTTTTCTTGGCGATTGCGGGATTTACTAGGTATTTTTTCCTACTTTTGGGGTGGTTTTTAGTGAAACAAGTACCCTAAAACTACAAAAAATCCTGAAATCTATATAAATTAATGGTTTCATCTATCCACATCAGGCTACAACGCTTTAGAATGATTCATTGAAAAGTCGAGCCGATGGGATGTACAGCCGTTTTGAGTAAAAATACTCCCAAAGGATGATTTTTGTATTCCCGCTAACAAAGATTTTAATACAGATGTACCAGGGTGCATCCGTAAAGAATCTCAAGTAAACCTTCAGGAGTTTGATATGAACAAAGGTGAATTAGTTGATGCCGTAGCTGAAAAGGCTAGTGTTACCAAGAAACAAGCGGATGCAGTCTTAACTGCCGCTTTGGAAACGATTATTGAAGCGGTTTCCTCTGGTGATAAGGTGACATTGGTGGGATTTGGCTCATTTGAATCACGCGAACGTAAAGCCCGCGAAGGTCGCAACCCGAAAACAAATGAGAAAATGGAAATTCCCGCAACGAGAGTTCCTGCTTTCTCCGCAGGAAAACTGTTTAGAGAAAAGGTAGCACCCCCAAAAGCATAGGTTCTGTCTTCGGGAACCCTTTTTTAATGCGGCAACCTGCACACGGGGGAAATTTAGCCTGGGCAGCAGCACTGGCTGGCTGTCCCCCTGATGCTATTCTGGATTTTTCTGCTAGCATCAGCCCGTTGGGGCCTCCAAACAGCGCGATCGCTGCTATACTGTCCCAACTCGGTAATCTTAAGCACTATCCAGATCCAAAATATAGTGAACTGAGACTAGCTCTCAGTCACTTCCATCAACTGCCTCCTGAGTGGATTCTGCCGGGTAACGGCTCCGCAGAATTACTCACTTTAATAGGTAGGGAATTGGCTCAATTAGCCGCGACAACTTTAATTACTCCAGCCTTTGGTGACTATTACCGAACCTTGGCAGCGTATAACGCTAATGTGCTGGAGTGTCCTTTGTCACTAGTCACTGGTAATTGGTCATTATTCCTTGACAAAGGACAGAAGACAAAGGACAAAGGATTATTGCTGAATAATCCCCACAACCCAACCGGCAAGATATTTTCACGGGACTCTATTTTGCCCTATCTGGAGCAATTCGCTTTGGTTGTGGTGGATGAAGCATTTATGGATTTTGTGCCGCCTAATGAGGAAGAAAGCCTAATTCCGGTGGTACAGGAATATCCGAATTTAGTAATATTGCGATCGCTAACCAAATTTTACAGTCTCCCAGGATTGCGATTAGGATATGCGATCGCCCACCCCGACTGCCTAGCTAAATGGCAGCTATGGCGTGACCCCTGGCCCGTAAACACTCTAGCGGCGGCGGCGGCAATTGCAGCCCTCCAGGATACAGAGTTTCAGCAGCAAACCTGGGCATGGCTACCACCTGCACGAAACCAACTCTTTCAGGGTTTGGCTGAAATACCGGGATTGCAACCCCAAGTAAGTGCTGCTAACTTTTTACTGGTTGAGTCTCAAGAGTCTACTTCGCAGTTACAGCACCAATTACTCAAGTATCACCAGATTTTAATCCGTGATTGTCTTAGTTTTAAAGAATTAGGCGATCGCTTTTTCCGGGTTGCTGTACGTGAAGAGTCCGATAACCAACGCTTACTAACAGCGCTGAGTGGGAAGTAGGGGAGGCAAGGGGAGCAGGGGAGGCAGGGGGACAAGGGGACAAGAGGTGAGAACTTGAAACAAGTCTTTCTCCTTGTCCCCAATGCCCAATGCCCAATTCCCCATTCCCCATTCCCCATTCCCCATTCCCCATTCCCAATGACAAATGACAATTGACTACGATGTTGTAATTATTGGCGGCAGTCTTGCTGGATACTACGCTGCTCTTGCTGCAACCCAACTACGTGCTACGGTTGCCTTGGTGGAACCTAAAGTAGACTATGGGTTTACTCATCACCATGCTCTTACCGAAATCGGTAAACTGGCGCAAAAGTTGAATGATGCCGCTAGTTTTGGTATTCATGCCACAAAGACTGATATTTCAGAAGAATACCAAATATCTATGGCATGGCAAGAAGCGATGCTGTATGCTCAATGCGTCGCCGCAAATCTCAAAGAACAGCATTCTCCTGCCGTCCTAGCCGCGCTGGGGGTAGATGTCATTGTTGGCAGTGGTCAATTTCAATCTTCGCCCCAACTGGCTTTTGCCGTTAACAATCGCCTACTACACGCCCGTACTTATTTGTTAGCCAGTGGTTCGCGTCCAGAAATTCCAGAGATTGAGGGATTGCAAGGCTCTGGCTATCTAACCCTTTCTAATATTTGGCAATCTTTACAGGGAGGAACATTACCCAAAAATTGGGTAATTATCGGTGGAACTCCCCAAAGTATTGAAATCGCTCAAACTTTAGCCCGATTTGGTTGCAGTGTGACGCTAGTAGTCAAGCATCCTTATGTTCTCTCCCATATTGACTCTGAAATAGCCATATTGCTTCAGGCACAGTTGGAAGTCGAAGGTGTGCGCGTCCTCACCGATAAACTAGTAACTCAGGTGAGGCTAATTGAGGATAAAAAGTGGATTCAAGCAGGAGATAAAGCCATTGAAACTGATGAAATTTTAGTGGCGACTGGACAACAGCCGAATATTGAATCCCTAAATTTGGCAACGGTAAGTGTAAAATGGCATCGGCGTAGTTTAGTAGTGAATGATAAACTACAAACCACTAACCACCGCATTTACGCTTGTGGTGATGTAATTGGTGGTTACGATTTTGCCAATATCGCTAATTATGAAGCAAAAATTGCTCTGAACAATGCACTCTTTTTCCCTAGATTACGAGTAAATTATCGCTCCATTCCTTGGGCAATGTTTTCTGTGCCGATGGTGGCGCAAGTAGGTTTGACAGAGGCACAGGCAAAACGTCTATTTAGTCGAGATGAAGTTTTAGTTTTGCGTCAATATTTTAAAACAGTGGCAGCAGCCCAACTTCGGGACGAAACCACTGGTATGTGTAAATTAATTGTGCTACGCAATGGCGAAATTTTGGGAGCTTCGATATTAGGGGCAGAAGCTGGAGAAGTGATTAATTTGATTGCCTTAGCAATGTCCCAAAAAATTAAAGTCAAAGATTTAGCAAATCTATCTCCTGTCTATCCCAGTTTCTCAGAAATTCTGGAACAAGCTGCAAGAGAGTGGAGTAAGCAGAGGTTAAATAGTGATATTGCTTGGCAAGAGTTTTTAGAAGGTTTCTTCCATTTCCGCCGTAATTGGAATTTATGAGTGCAAAGTGGTGCTGTCAAGGTGAGTTTTGTATTCATTAATAGCTCTGAACTCGGAAGCAAAAAATTGTAGGTTGGGTGGAGGCTTTGCGTAACCCAACATATATCAGAATGTTGGGTTGCGCTCCGCTTCACCCAACCTTGTATCTTAGAAATAGTAGTAGACCGTCCCAACCTTGGTCAAGAAAGACCGCTTCGTAGCATGGGTCACTACAACAATCTCTTTGACAGAACTCG
>NZ_JACJSH010000048.1:0-55954 GCF_014698055.1 Nostoc sp. FACHB-133 | reverse complement strand
GATATCAATGGCGGCCAGCAATACACTCATATATCACTCGATGATTATCGCATTATCAAAGCTAATTTAATTGATGGGGGCAACCGTAGTACAGGCGATCGCTTAGTGCCATCCTGTTTGTTCATCGATCCAGAACTGGCTCATGTGGGTTTGACTGAAACTGAAGCACAGCAACAAGGATATGCTATCCGCGTGGCGAAAATCGATGCGTCAACCGTTCCTAGAGCAAGAACGCTCGGTCAAACCGATGGACTTCTGAAGGCGATCGTAGATACAGATACAGGTCGTATTCTAGGGTGTTCCCTGTTGTGTCATGAAGCAGGTGAAGTGATTTCAACAGTGCAGATGGTGATGCAAGCTCAGATGCCCTACACCGTTATACGCGATGGTATTTTGACTCATCCCACGATGACCGAAGGGTTAAATATATTGTTTTCCAAGTTGTAAAAAGACAGCAATTGTAGTCCAAGGACTTAGCAAACAAACGACATTTCTCTCTTGAAAAAAGTAGATATAGCATCATGAGTAAAACATCTAAAGTCGGTATTATTGGTGCAGGTAATGTAGGTGCAGATGTTGCAAATGCTTTAGTTCTACTCGGTAGATGTGTAAGGGTTGTCCTTTTTGACCGAACTTTATCAAAAGCTGAAGGAGAAGTCTGGGACATTGAAGACAGCATTCCTCTACTTAAAGAGATGGAAATCATACCATCAAATCAGTATGAAGATTTAGCTGATTCAGATATCATTATTGTGACTGCTGGGGTGCAGCCGAAACTTGGACAAACCCGATTAGATATATTGAGCGACAATGCAAAGATTATACGTTTGACAATCAAAGAATTGGATCGAGTTGCACCGAATTCAATCGTAATTATCATTAGCAATCCAGTAGATGTACTCACGCGGATTGCGATCGCTACTTCCACCAGAGCAGAAAACCTAATTTTTGGTTCGGGAACCGTTCTTGATACTGCTAGACTGAGATATCAACTTGGAAAGCGACTGAATGTTGCAAAACAAGATATTCATGCTTATGTGATTGGAGAGCATGGAGACAGTGAATTTGTCGTTTGGTCTAGTGCATTTATTGGGGGAATTCTGTTAACTGAATTTCCCATACCACAAGGAGCAACGCTAGAACAAATTCAGCAAGAGTATACACAGTTAACTCGTAAACGAGGCTATAACATTTTTGAACGCAAAGGAAATACAAGCTATGGTATATCAACAGTAGTTTGTCAGTTAGTTGATACCATCCTGCGAGATGAAAAGCAGATTTTTCCAGTATCGGCCAGAGCAGATTCTAACTATGGAGTTGGCAGTGAAGTTGTGCTTGGACTTCCATGTATCATTGGCTCAACAGGTATTGAGCGCCAACTGCTGTTATCAAGAAATGCTCATGAACAAGGCTTATTAGAAGAATCAGCCAACAAACTTAATGAAGCCTATAATTTTTTGCATAATTAAAATCAATTGAGTGCAGCTATGCTTGAAAATACAGTATCCTCAACAATACTTTTGCCAAAATAAGAGCCTACAAAAATTTGGGCAAAAATGTCAAAATGAGCCATACATAAGCGTTTAAGTTAAATATCAGTAGAGACTACTCAGGTAATAAATAGCGTTAGTTTAACTATTTGATAGACTTAAACTGAATATTTAGTAATTTTTGATACGAACAGCAACTAAAAATGGATAAGTATATTTCCGTTCTAAAGTTTGAGAATATTGTCAAGAAGGAACCTTGTAATGATTAAGTTTTTAGTACGTGCGCTGTTTACTACATTATCGTTAACCGTATTTTTGAACTTATCCACTTCTGTTGCCCTTGCACAAAAAACTTATGAACCAACAACTGAATCCCTATCAAAGCACAAAGTTCCGGACTGGTTTAAGGATGCAAAACTTGGAATTTTCATCCACTGGGGGGTATACTCAGTACCTGGCTATGCGCCACTAACTGGAGAACTTAACAAAGTCGTTGCAGAGCGTGGTTGGGAATACTGGTTTGAGAACAACCCTTACTCGGAATGGTATTACAACTCCATGAAACTTGAGGGCAGTCCAACCTATAAATACCATCGTACAACCTATGGTGAAGGCTTCACCTATGATGACTTTATTCCCAGATTTAATGCAGCCATAACAAATTGGAACCCCTCGGAATGGGCAAAATTATTCTCTAAAGTGGGTGCGCGGTACGTTGTACTAACAACGAAGCATCATGATGGCTTTTTGTTGTGGCCTAGTAAAACTATAAACCAGCCAGGGCGAGTGGCAACACGCGATATTGTAGGCGAACTAACACAAGCTGTTCGCAAAGAAGGTATGCGGATGGGTGTGTATTATTCTGGTGGTCTTGATTGGTCTTTCAAAGATACAACAATCACAGACTTCAATACGCTAGTGGTAGCAATTATTCAGGAAAAAGCCTATGCAGATTATGCGAATGCTCATTGGCGCGAATTGATTGACCGCTATCAGCCATCTATATTATGGAATGATCTTAGCTACCCTATTGGGCAAGCGAATGAAATTATGGCCTACTTTTACAATCGCGTACCCGATGGTGTGGTAAATGACCGTTTTGATTCAAGTGGTCAGTTAGGGTTGCACTTTGACTTTTCTACACCTGAGTACAGCCAGCTTACACAAATAGAACCTCTTAAATGGGAAAGTACAAGGGGTTTAGGTTACTCATTCGGCTATAACCAAAATGATACTGATTTGAACATAATTTCGGTGGATGAACTAGTTGACTTATTTGTAGATATTGTTAGTAAAAATGGGAATTTATTGCTGAACATTGGACCAAAGGCTGATGGTTCAATATCCGAAGTACAGCTTGAAAGATTAGAAGGCTTGGGTAAATGGCTAGATGTGAATGGTAAAGCAATCTTTGGCTCACGATATTGGATACGATCAGAAGATTTAACTCCAGAACGTATTCGCGTGCGCTACACCACTAATAAAGGAAAATTATATGCGATATTGCTTGATGAGCCAACGTTTGGGAAGGTTACTATTCCAGGAATAATTTTGCCGAAAAAAGCAAAGATTACAATGCTGGGTGTTGGAGGTAAACTGGAGTGGCAGCAGTATGGACAAAATTTATCTATAGCCCTACCCCACGAGTCTTTAGTCAAAAAATCATCAGCTTACACATTAGAGATTAGCTGTATGCCTTTATAATCTGATTCAGAAGTTAGAAACATCTTTGATTAAAAAAGAAACAAAGCTTACAGCAAGCAATTCTCCTCATAAGAATAATTATCACTGTCATTGTCATCTATGCAAAATTTTCTCTGTTTTTAAAGAATGTAAAAACAGTTATAAAATCCTGTTAGGACAGAATTTCGTGACTGTTGTGATCCAATGGTTGGTTTTTGGCATTTTGTAACTATAAGTACCTAGATTCTCAATACTTCTTGGAAAAGGGGAAAAGGGGAAAGGGAAAGAAAAAACCTTTAACCCAAACCCGATTTCGAATTAAAAATGCACAAAGCGAGAAGTATTGCCTAGATTCTCATAACACGATATTCAAGATTTTCCTGACATCAATTAGAGATGTCAAGTTGACGTAAATCATTGACCTTATAAAAACAATGCACAAAACAAAATCTTCAAAGACTGACTCATCTACCTATTCCAATTCCTCAGCGCTAAATTCATCCCCACAATTAGCGCATAGACCTTATGGTAGCGAAATCCAAAAAGCATCAGTTGCAGCTAAAACACCAACTGATATAGAAAATGAAGCCTTTGCAGAACAACAGATGGAGGCAACTGGACTTTCTATACAAGCCAAGTCTGGCACGATTACGTCCGCAGGACAGGAGCGCCTAACAGTTTTGCAAGCGAAGATGGACGGATTATTGAATTCTCGACTATCACACGCAACTCAATTTGGTCATAATATTGCCAATATCCCACTGAGAAGACCACAGACATCAACTCCAATTCAGGCAAAGCTGACGATTGGAGAGCCTGGAGATAAGTATGAGCAAGAGGCTGATGAAACAGCACGTCAAGTAGTGCAACGAATTCATCAATCACAGGGCGAAAAAGTTCAGCGTGAGTCGTTGCTCGAAAAAGAAGAATTACAAATGAAACCGGAGCGCAGGATACAGAGAGAATCCTTGCCATTGTCAGAAGACGAACTGCAAATGAAGCCGATGGTACAGCGTGTAGCAGACAGAGATATGGCTACATCACCGGATTTGGAAACATCAATACAACAGGCACGGAGCGGTGGACAACCACTTGCGGATAATGTCAGAAAACCGATGGAGCAGGCTTTTGGGGCTGATTTCAGTGGGGTGAAGGTTCATGCGGATTCTCAGGCTGATCAGTTGAATCAGTCGATTCAGGCGAAGGCATTTACCACGGGGCAGGATGTGTTCTTTCGGCAAGGGGAATATAATCCAGGGAGTCGAGGGGGGCAGGAGTTGATTGCCCATGAGTTGACCCATGTGGTGCAGCAGAAAGGGGGGGCGGTGCGTGAACCAGTGGAGGGCGGCAACCAGAGCCTAGGGCGGCAGCGAGTAAGTGGAAACGGTGGCAAGGTGATTCAGCGTTACGCCTTCATCGTCGGAAAACAGGTACTAAACAAAGATGACCTCACCCCTAACATACGCGAGTGGGTTTTGGATCGTAACGTCCGGAACTACCTTAGCGAAGAAGAATTTGAGCAACATGCGAATAAGAAGACCGACTATCTAGGCAACTTGCCCGATGGAACTTGGCTAAGGTTTGCCCCCAATGGTATCAATCTCTTGGGCGAAAACCACACACAAGTGACGTTAAAGGACGTGATTAGGGCAGTTGGCAGCACAAATTTTATCTACGAGCAGTTCGCCTCCGATGAGATGGCAAATGAATCAAACATTAAAACCGCTTACGAAGCTGAAAACCAAGCGCAGTTTCAATCCTTTGGCATTGCCCAAGAGCCAAACAAAAAGCAGTTTGGGGCCGAGTCGTTGTTCCCCAAAATGGGTTATGGACTTATGCTAGCGCTGCCTTTCTTCGACGGCACGAAGAATATGACTGATCTCACAACCGGTCACTATGTGGGGCAGCCTATCCAGCGCTATCTGAAAATCGCTTGGGGTTACAGCAAAGATAATCTCTTAGAGGTTAGACAAAAACAAGCGGCGGAACAGCCGATCCCGGCTAAAATAGAAGCGCTGGCGAATGTCCATGCCACAGTGACAGAACACCTGGATGCGTTCATCACCTCTCTACCGTTGGATGGCTACATTGGCGATGCCTTCGCCGAAGTTGCAAATGCCGCCTTCCTGCCGGACTTGGCAACCTTTGCCAAGGCATTTACTGAAGCCATTGTGGAAATGGCCACGGTAGACCCAAGCAGCCGCTTGACCACAGAAAAACGGGAGGCGTTAGCGGATGGAAACACGACAGACAAGGAGAAACAAAAGTTGTTCGCTGATTGGCGCAATTATACGTTTGAAGATAGTGTAAAAGAGGCTGCACAACGAGGAGTGCGCTACGCTAGCATGGGCAACAATCACCTCAAATACCTCCTCCAAGTTGGCTTGCCTGATAACGCCGTGTCTTATGACATGACCGCATACGGTCAAGATATGGTAAAATTTAAGGAATTGACAAAACGCCTCGCCGAAAGTGCTGTGCTCCAGAAGCAACCAGAAGGTGAGCTATGAGCCAACTACTGTTGCGCGAATACCCCAATGTCCGAGCGAGGTTGCGCCTGATCAAACAGGCCCCACTCCTGCCCACCCGCGAGAGCTACATGGATATTTGGCTGAACCAGACGCGCTTTCGCATTCGGGATGAAGCGGGGCGGGATGTGACGACCATACTGACCGATGTATTAGCCAGCCGTGGCTTGGGGGCACCAGCCCGCACCATAGAAGATATGATGGATGCGTTTTCGGAAACATACGACGCGCCTGCCTCCAGACCCACCCAGATCTTTGGAGACCTCGCAACAATGGCAGGCTGGGTTTATGGTGAGGGGCAACCCCCATGGTCTATTGTAGCGGAACAATTGGCTCCCGCTGCCGAACAAATTCTCGCTGGCGAGTTGGAGACACCTATGACGTTTCACCAACAAACAACCCGCTTGAATCGGTTATGCGCTGAATATCGCGGGATTTTGGTGGGTGTGGAGGAGGGTATCCCCTACAAGAGTATTGTCACACGCGTTGTCTCACAGCCCTATCTTTTGTTCAGTCATGTCCATGATGAAGAACTTGCCGAACATTCTTACACCCGCGAGGTGGTCGCGCTCGAAGAGGGGGAAGTCACGGATCTCGATCTAACCCCACCTTGATGCGCTCCGATTGATTCGTGTGATAACAATAAAACTCCTGCCTTCTCCAATGCCTCACGATCACCGTTTATTCAGGTTTATGATTGAGATTTGTGGTGAGCGATTGTCAGCCTTAGCATCAGCTGAGATTCAAGGCTTGGAGTTTAATGGCTTAGTCGTATTTGAAGATTTGTTGATGGCACTGGGCAAAACAAATGTATCGATAGTCAAAGAGAGCGACTTAACTCTTGAAAATTTGCGGTTACTAGATAAAGTTTGGACGGGAGAAAATATGCGAGTCTTTGAATTAATTTCCATCTTGGAAAAAGATGACGAACAGTCCTGTAGCTAATTGTCACTGCGTCGGGATTGCGGTGTTGCGTCGGGATTGCGACTGTTGATTTTCGGGGACGACGAAAACGGTGGATGGATTCATCAGAACAACTGAGGGCTGAGTCTTGCCAACCAAATAGTCGTTAATCTGTTCCGCGTTTACAGAGAATAGCGGTGTACCTGGAAACAACCGACGCAGAATCTTCGATCTATCGTGTGCAAGCTCGTTGAGCATCAGACTTGCACTGTGCAGTTTAGCCATTTGTGCTAACAAACCAGTTCCGGCTGATGGCTCCAGCATTAAATCATCAGCCTTTATAAATGCTGCTTTGGCTACTAGATAAGCCAATGGTAACGGTGTCGAGAATTGCTGAAGCTGTACTGACTCTTCACTGCGCCGTGTTTGGGTTGGGCAGAGGGCTACTAACTTCTCCAATTCCAATAATACTGTTAGCGGCGACTCTAATAAAAGCTTATAACCTTTTTGACGCAGATATAATATTTGCGCTACTTCCACTGCCTCGTAAGCATCTTTCCATTGCCATGCACCAGACGCGGCAGTGCCTAAAAAGTAGCGATTCATCTGAGCTTGGATTGTCCTAGTGGAGATAGTCCGTTGCTCAATCAGTGATTTGGTGAGTTCTT
Source organism: Nostoc sp. FACHB-133 (assembly GCF_014698055.1). NCBI lineage: Bacteria > Bacillati > Cyanobacteriota > Cyanophyceae > Nostocales > Nostocaceae > Nostoc > Nostoc sp. FACHB-133. Next base: position 48,682 of record NZ_JACJSH010000048.1, on the reverse strand, counting down.
GAGCAACGTTGAGGATTGATTGTCCATAATCCAGAACTGTTTCTAGGTCAAACAGAGTTCCTTGCGTGGCTATAAGGCTGACCATATTTATTATATGAATACATCACTTTCGCTTTGGCGTAGCCGTTTGAACCCGGATTTCTCACGCCTTGCTCAAAGCCTGTGCAAGTGCCGGTTCACTAGTGGGAGCAGAGGAGAGTTCAATGTGCCAAGTTCTTTCCCCTCCGCCCCTCTGCATTTCAAACTTGTGAGGAATGCAGGGGAAATCTTCTCAAATGCGATTGCCCTTGGAGTGGCTTGTGGTTGGATTTCCTGTTGTGGAGTAGGTTGTGGGGAAGTTGCAGAAACTGTGGGCTGTTCAATAACCGATGGCTCCCATCCGATTGGCGGCAAGGGTACAACCCACAAACCATCTATGAAGTCAAAAACCATCAGCGCAACAAAGCTCATAACGACTGCTTGGATCGTGAGGGTGAGAATAGCTTGGATATCCATGATTCACTCCAAATGTTTGTGATTTTTCAATGTAGTGAGGCGTTGCAGTTGGGTTTGGTCGTTGCAACTCTCACTCTGGTTTTGGCGTAGCCATATTCGCATTCACAAAACGGGTGATTATGTTTACCCAGAGCATTGAAATCTTCTTAGCAAAGGCTAAGATCCAAAAAGTTACTAATTGCAATAAGCAATGGCAAGCAAAGAAATCCAAGTCCGAGAGTACACTGTCAGAGCGCACAAGCGGGAAATTCATACTCGCGTTTTCAACTTCGTATGTAAGCAGTGCGAACAACCCACACAACGAGAAACTTTTGGTGTGCGACCACTCTACTGTGAGCAATGCCGTCCGCCTCAACCTCCCAAGCAATCGAAATTAGTCCCTATAGGCAAGAGGAAACCTAGAGCGATGAACTATAAGAGTGGGAAGGATATAGCTGGGTAAGTTATTGTCTCATGGTTTTGAGCGATACCTTCTCTTTCAGAGACGCACTCGCGTTCTATCGGCAATGCCTTTCCTGCGGAACGCACTCGCGTTTGGCACGTCTTCTCTACGAGACGCACTCGCATTCGACGAACGCCACCGGAAAAAAGCGGTTACGCTATCGCACAAAAGTGAATGAAGCAGTAGTTATGTGTAAAGTTACGGCAGTTGCATGAAGTGGCCCGCCGTGACTCTTCTGTGGATCGGCTGTTGCAGGGGTTGGGGATTTTGCTCCCACCGTATCTGTCATCCAAGCAATCGAAACTACTGGCAACTGTTGAAAGGGGGTACAACCTTGTGTGGAAGCAGTAGTGACGATACAGGAACGCCACAATAGCTACTATTTAATGAGAATTTGCCTAAATTTAATAGCGCTCGATGAGGAAATTATGGAGTGGCGCTCACTTATAATCAAAATATGATGATTTTGAAGTAGAGATAAAATGCGTAAACAGACCATTCAATATACATCATCTTTAGATGCTTTGGTTGCCATTGCCAAGCGACTCAGTGTGTATGAAAACCACCAAAAGATGGGCTCTGAAGATTTTTTTTACCAGTACAATCAGGGAACATTACCAGATGATGTTCTATTTATAGAATGGGCAAACGATTACCGCCATTATCTGGTTTTGCGTCAAGAAATAGAGCAAAGATTGAACTATGCTGCCTAACCTTCTATCTGATTATTTAAATCAAGTAGAACAAGCAATTGTTCAATGTCCAAATCTTTATGTGGAACGTTATGAAGAAGAAATTTTAACATCCCTTCGGGCTAATTTAAGAATTAGATTGCGTTTCGGTCAAACACACTTATTAGAAATTAACGAAGCTATAGTAATTACAGACAATCAGTTGAAATTTCTTGATTATCGCTACCATTTTCAGGATGAACGAAATTGCCTGGTTTTTCGTTATGATAGTACGCCGCATTTTCCTGATATCTCTACCTTTCCGCATCACAAGCATTTACCAAATGATGTGATTAGTTCTCAGAAACCAGAAATTATTCAAGTATTAAAAGAAGCAACCGAATTATTGAAATAGATGGATAAGTTCCTGTACTAAGAGCCAAAGAAGGTATCTTATCTCTAAAATAAGCAAAATTAGATAAAATTTTCATGCTAGTAAATAACAGGTTTAATACAGCTAGATTAGAAATGTTTATAATTTGGCTAGTTTGGTAGCTTATTGGTCGTGAAGAAAGAGAATAATTAAGGTTACAGCAGCGCTAACATAGAATTTAATTCCATCAAGAAATAAAGTATGCCCAAAACTTGGAACATCAAGATAGATAACTATATTCAAGCCAACCCCAATTGCATCATCGCCACCGCCCATGTAGACTCGTTCCCTATAGACCTGCCGCTAGAACCGAACATCCGCGAACCAAACCGCAAAAGCGCGACCTACAGACAAGTTTTCGACTCACTGACCACCGAACCCGAAAAATTCTTCTCCCGCCACAGTGGAATCGTTCTGTCAGCCAATAAAACTAAACCTGTCAAGAACAAAACTGAACTGGAGCTAGAAGTCTTAGAAGCTAACGAGGGCGGTAGCGACGGTATTATCAACGGAGGGCATACAGTTTTAGCTTTTGAGCAAGCGAAAAATTACAAATATGACCTAACCGAAGCCAGAGTAAAAGTTACGATTCACATCGGGCTGACTGAAGAATCAGCCAAAGATATAGCTCTAGCTTCAAACACCACAACGCCAGTAGATTCTCGCTCCAAAGTCAACGCCAGGGGTGATTACAAATTCATCAAGCAGTATTTAGCCCAGTTAGAGCAGAAGGAAGATAGAAAATTCCGCATCGCCTATTACCAAAACCAAAGCGGCGCTCCCAGAAATGCCCAGTGCAATGTCACCCATTTGCTCAAGCTGCTTTACTGCCTCGACAGAAATAAATACAACCCAGACGGCAATAAACGAACCAAACACCCAGCAGGGATGAGTCTTCCAAGTAACATCACAGACGCAGAAAGGGAAAGATTAACCGCCTTGCTGCCTCTCTTGACTCATGCTTTGTGGATAGAGCAAAGGCTGTACGAAATAATCCAAGAACATATCAGCAACCCCAGAAGAAAGGGTGCCAACGATTTAGCATCAATAGATATACGTAAAACGACGTTGTTGCCGGACAGCAAGTATTCTTTCGGGTTTGGTGCGCCAACTGACCTCGCACTACCGATAATTGCGTCCTATCGGGTATTTCTAGACAAGGACTATAAATGGATTCTGCCGTTTAACGAATTTGCTGAAGATTTTCTCCAACACTTGTGGACGAATTATTTCCGCAAATATTTGGTGTCGGAGAAAACAGCAGGAAATACAGTCGGCACAAAAATCAGCCGTAATCAAGAGATTTGGGAAAGTTTGTATATCTCAGCGCAGAGTTATCTAAATCAGCATTTGGTGAAAATGGTTAAGTCCGGCAAGTCAGAGTCAGAAGCGAAGGTGACACAAGGTACAAAAAAGAGTGGAAAAGGGAAAAGGGATGAACTCAACGCAACTACTGTTCCCAAATAGTTTTTTACCGAATAGGGCATGAAGTATAGAGGGCACCACCGTGCCGATGGTTAATTTATCTCATCATCTTCTCGCTGATTTCCGCACCCTTAATCCCGACTCCGGCATTATTGACCAGGGGGCATTTATCGTGGCTTTCGATATGTCCATGAAATCTTAAAAATGCTTCCATAAATCCCTGAGCCTATTTTATTAACCCAGATTTTTGCCAAGCTTACTTCTTTAGGACGTATTCATAACGTTTCTACAGGCGTTGAACCCTCTTAATTTGGCAGAGGTATTGCTACCTAAAATTGATTACTCCTCTGATCAAGCTGATGCAACATATCATCGCTTCTTTTCGCTGTTCACGTCCCCAACTCGTTCAACATTCCCGAAAGAGTCGTAAACAAATTCGATCCCCCAGATCCCTCTGGATCTCCCACTTCTGGTTGAGCCGCCTCGACACTAGCATCACTCGCTGGCGGACCCGACCAGATACTCTGAATTCTTCCAAAGCCGCCTTGTGTGAGCAGATCTGCTACCACATCAAACGCTGATGCAGGAGAGCCTAGTCGAACCCATTCGCCGCTCAGGGGTTGCCCCGATGCTGGAGGTGAAATGTTCATCTTTGCGGCCATGAGCGCTCGTCGATAGTTGCGAACTTTGGTTGAGTAGCCGTCGGTGATCTGTCGATCGAAGGATGCGATCGCCGCACTGCCGTCAAAGGTCATCCCACGCCGTCGAAAATGAGTTGCGCCGACGAGACACCAGACATCATCGATCACGATCGAGGTCGTTCGGATGTACGCCACTCGTCCCGGAAATCCAACCGGATGAAACAGGAGCACTCGATCTTTAGCAATGGTCAAAAGTTCTGTGAAAGCTGCCATTCGCGCATTGTAGTGCTGGCGATGGAACGTGCGGAAATTTTCTGCAAAGTCTGAGAATCGTGGGGTACAGATGATGACTCGTAAATTTGGATGAGCGCTCAGACGATCTTTGAGAACCTTCACCAGATCCACCTCAAAGGATTGTGGTGCATTTGGATTGCTTGAATATGCCGTTCGAGCAACCTGCGGCGACTCGATATAAACTAGCTCTCTCGCTTCGGAAAAAGCACGCAGCAGTGACCATTGGGCATCTCGGAAACCATGCTTTGCAGCAAAAAACTCTCGGCGGATCTGCTGCTGAATTCGTGGCTCGTTATCGATGTCCACGGTGATGTTAGGGGGCGGCACTCCGATCGCCTTCGCTGCATCTTGAATCATTTGATTGACAGTATTTCCGAGTGCTGGAGGTGTCAAACTGCTCAACCACGGTGTCTCACATCCTGCTGCAATACTTTGAAGCAAAACGCCCGTTCCAGTGTTGGTTGTATTCGCGGCATCCGAAGGCTCGTTGAAATTATTTCCGCCAGTTGCAACTACCCATCCCGGATTCACGATGCCTTGCCCAGTCGGTCGCGGAATGATCGAGCTAGTTCGCCGAATGGCATGGAGTGCTAAGTCATAGGCGAGTGCACCTGTTACGCTCACCCCTGGCGCATGGACATCTGGAGCCGCAGGATTTCCAGGATTTCCGCTCTCATGCAATGCCGATCGTGACTCAGCAGACCAACGTGCGCCACTCAAAATTGCTTCCCACAGCAATGTGCCATTAGGCTGTGCTCCTGCACCAGTTGTTCCAGTTACGGCAACGGTTTCTAGGCGAGCCATCGTCGGGAGTCGCGCTGCCTGCCGAGGTGATTCTTCCGCCATAAGACTGACCACTAGGTCTAGGAAACTGGCTGGAAGATTTGCAGGTGGCGCGATCGTTTTTGGAATGCCAAATAGCGGTTGTTCTGAAACACCTTGGTTTGCGATGGGTAGAATTCCCATGATCGTTGCGGCGGGCGCTCCAAAGAATGGATCAGTTGGGATCACGGGAGCAGATCCTGCTGTCACAGTGACGGAAACTGCACCTGTCAATCGCCGCCGACCAATTCGTGGTGTTACTACAATGTCCATCGTCAAGACGGCTGGATTTGGCTTGGGTTGAGCGCCTTGTAAGTTGAATGGATTTCGCAGAAGGATCAAGGTTGGTGCCATGCCGCTGACAATATTAGCTCCCCCATCGCCCCGCATAAACGATGGCTCCTGACCATTGATCGAAGTGATTTCAATGAAATGCTGCGGATAGATGCGGATGTGAGCGCCATCTGGTGCAGCATTTGCCGCGATCGTCACTACAACATCGTTGCCTGCTGTAAACTGTGCTGTCACATTTGTGGCTGAAAGTGTGATCGGTGGATTTGGGAAGCCTGTGTTCGTGTTGGGAGTTGGAAATGCTGCCCAGTGAGCGGTTGCACCTGGAGCAGTTGGAGTGATTAAGGTTTGATCAATGAAGGGCGACACTGCCAGAATCATGTTTTGTTGCGATCGCGTCAAGATCCGAGTCGCTTCGCCCAGCGTGTCTGGGCCGTCAACCATGTAATTGATGTCTACTAGGTCGCGCACAACGGGCAGCAAGTCTGCTGGAATCCGCCCATCATCTGCCCGCACACCCATCACCTGAGTCGCAGTACGGTTGCCTAGCAGATACCAAGGTGTATCGACCACCATAACGCGATAAAACTGCCGCGTGATCTTGCTATTTGCCAAGTTCAGAGGGACTAGAGGAGCTTTACCCATTGTTCCATTGGTCGCCCATCCCCAACGCAATGGGGTATTCGCCACATTAGCAGCAATGCGGTTATTTGCTGCCAGAGTAATCGTATTCGTCGTAACTTGTCCTGTCGAATTGCCGTTGTTGTCTGTGGTGATCATCTGTGCCCCTAGCGAAGCAATTCGCACTGGATTGCCGTGCGGATCGATCAAATGCACTCGAATCGCTGTACCTGCTAGGTTTGCGATCGATTCCACCCCTCCTGCTCCATTTATGAGTGCAGTAATCGAGGAGGGCACAAGTCCTGGCAATGCTGTCTGCAAGTCCGCAAACAACCCTGCTACATAGAGTGGATCGATAATCATGCCGCGATGATCGTGAAAGGACAGAGTTCCGGTCACATTGTCCAAAATCTCGTCCGGTCGATACCAACGAACGGCTCGAAACCCTTCTGCCCCGCGCACGATCATAGCGACTGGAATCGGCAGAATCAAGGGTTGTCCATACTGAGCGGTTGCGAGGGTCTTCAGACGCAGCAATGCTTGTGGATGGAATCGGAAAATCGTGCAATTTACATTGACGGATGAACCGTCCGCCTCGTAAAACTCGTTTGAGCGTTGAGCGGGTGTGAGCCGTAAAATAACGCGATCGCCAGCATTAAACGTTTGCTTTGCAGTGCCCAGCGCCCCACGCTCTACAGTGAGTATGTCACCCGATTGCTGCGTACATTCGACAATTTCTAGTTTGCTACTCGATCCATTTGTAAGGGTCAATAGAATCCGCCCTGGTGCTACAGGCGAAGGGAAGTCAGTTCCGCTTCCTGTGCTGAGTGTAATCGAGGTATCGTCTGCTCCAACATTGCTAGCGAGGGTAGACGACACATCCCGGAATCCGTTTTCGCGCACTCCTAGAAACGGGGCGTAGATAGTTCCTGCGATCGCGAGCGTCATCTGGTCTGCTTGATAGTCGCTCAAGCTAGGAGTCACATCTGCCCAGCGTCGGTTTAGAGAAACTGTCGTTAGACCCAGAGCCGCTAGACCATTGTTTTGCAGACTCTGCTGTACCTGATTGGAGGTAAGCGTCGTAATTGGGACAAAAACCATAAGATTAACTCGGCAACTGAATGTACTGGGCAACGCGACCGTCTGGTGAAGTCAGCCGCACAATGATTTGCGTGAAGGGCACACGGACAAAGGCGTAATAGCTAAACTGCGGACCTGCTCCTGGCATCCGTCGAACTCTCAATGGATCAGTCCCGGAGGGCACGGGTCCTGGTTCATCCAGGAGGATGTCTGCCAGTGCCATCTCAATCGTGATAGGCGGTTGCAGAATCGGGGGTGAATTTGGGAATAGTACGATCGACGGTCGGATCACTCGCACTCGCAAACTGTAGGAACCAATGTTCAAGGGGGTCGGACTTACCCACTCTAATATCCGACCTGATGGCGTGACACTATTCTTTAAAACAAAGCCTGACAATACTGGATCTGGCAAGATTGAACCCGGTTGAATCGTAGCTAGTGCCTCACTAGTTCGTCCCAGTGGATCAGTTATTCTGATTGCTAATTGCACCGCATCGGTTACATTGGCACGCCGCACAATCGCTCGATACTCCCTCGGCTTTGTACCCTCAATCCGCCATGCTCCGCTTCCTGTCATAGGTTGTGTTGTTCCCAACCGATTTAAGTCGTTTTCAAAGGCGATTAGCGGTATCTCGTCTGGGGGTGCTCCGACGCGCTTGGCGTTGATTGAGAGCTTGTGTGATCCGAGTGGCGTTTTCTTCAACGGAGTCGTACTTGTCCATTTGACTAGCACATCTCCCAGCCCTCCTCCAGCCCACTCTAGAATCAATGGCGTGAGGTTAGGAGGGGTTGCAGGCGGAATCACAGCCCATGCTGCTGTGCTGGCGGGCGATCGCGCAGCTAGATTTCCCCTCAATGGATCTTCATCTGACCAAGCAACGGCTCGATACCATACCCGCTTCCAAGATCCAGTGGGCGTTTCTTGGACTTCTGCGACAATGTGCGGGTCTGGTTCAGCCTTCGGTGTCCAGCCTGAATTGAGTGCATCGATCGTCATCACAGGTGGTCCCATTGTGTCGAGTTCCTTGGCTGCATCGTCCACGCGCACCCGATGCAAATCGATCCGGCTGACTATCGTTCCTTTTCGCGTGGTCACTCGTACTTTAGCCCGGTACAGATTCAGGTTTGAGTCCAAGAATGGCACCACTTCGATCATTGGAGTTGCAGGTTTTGGCACTCTTGGAACTGCAAAGGCATAGAGGGCAGTCGAACTCGTAATCCACTGCGCTTCGACTTGTCCAGCACTGACTCCCAAGACAACAAACAGATGAATGGCAGTGGAACCGCGAGGCAGTGTCACGTCTGCACTGGTATCTTTGATTAGCCGACTGTTACGCCGTACAAACTCAGACCGTCGTGCGATTGGGTTGGCATCAAAGATTTTCAACAATTGCTTCAGTCGATCACTCAGCGTTTGATCGGGGTCGGGTTCTGGATCTCCGACGGCTCTTTGGAGTTTCGTCTCTGTTGTCTCATAGATAAAGTAGCCTTCTGCGCCAGCGGATGCCGACCATTTCAAGACCGCGTGCGCCTCTCCTGCTGCATCCGGTAAACTTGCTAGCGTCACAATGTCGGGGGTAATCACAGGGGGGCGTGGATCGGACGTTGCAATCAAGCTCGGTTGATCGCTCCACGCCCCTGTGCGATTGAATGGAATTGCTTCTTGTCCCTGTGCCCACAGTGCTAGTCCGATGTGCCCCGTTGATGCAAAGTTCAACTCAAACCCTGGAATCGTGACGCGATAGCGCCGTACTTCCTGTCCTTGGGCGCTGCCGAACGTAACCGCTTGCTCACCTGACGAATTGAGCGCGATACAGTGGATCGTCGGGTCATAGCCGATCCAAGTGGAGGTCGGTGGGTCATCGGGAGCCAACACATTGAAGTTTAAGGTGAATGTCTTGGTGAATAGTCCGCTTAATGCCGTTTCTAGGGCAACGGGCAGCGTAATGTTCGGCGGTGGCTCTCCTGGATAGCTCGCTGCATGGAGCCTGCCCCGAAAACTAATCGTGAGTGGCGATCGCAGCCGCCAGTCCCACAAAAACTCAACCACTAAGTTTGCGGCACATTTCGCATTCGGTGGCGTAGGAATGTTTGTGTACTTCAATTCTGCTGAGACGATTCGCACCTTGTCAGCAGGGGGCTGCACAATGGTCGAGTTGATGGTACTCCAGCCACTCCACTGCCCGTAGATGTCTTGATGAGCAACGGCATACTTCATCGTTCGCGCACCCGGAGCCGGATTGCTTGGGATCAGAATCTCGCGATCGATTGCACTCAAACGGTTTGGTTCGGGATCTTCTGGACTCGTGAAATAGTTCACCGCAATCGGCAGTGGTCCTCCAGAGTCCCGTTGATTCATAATCAACGTTGCGGGTGTAATGGGCAAAACTCCCGCTTGAACAAAGGCGAACGATCGTGCCCGAAACAACGGAATTGGAATCGGCTTATCCCAAGACACACGGACCGAGCCGCGCCAGTTCGTATTCCGGGCTAGGGGGCGCAGATGTCCCATCATTTCCTCTGCGAGATTCGTGGGGATGGGTGGTGCATTGGCTTGGGCTGGAGCAGGGACGATCGCGGCGTACTCCACAGGCGCACTGTTTCCTGAAAGTCCTTTCTCATAGCGCACCGTTACCATGAAGTCATAGTCCAACAGCGACGATTCGTTGGCTGAGAGCGTGACGGGATAAGCCGTGCCAAATCCAAGTGCTAAACAGGCAAAGCAATCGGTACCCGCGCACATATACAGCATATTCAGCGGCAAGATTTTCGCTGTGCTTCCGGGCTGTGACATGGACTGACCCGATGAGTTCTTTGGTGGCGGAATCAGTTTGTCAATGGTCGCGCTGGGGTGGGCAACAGGTGGCAATGCTGCAATCTGGCGGAGGTCTGCTAGCACGGTCTGATTCAATTCGGCGACTAGCGGTGCGGGAATTGGAGGCGACCAAGCAGGTGCAGGAATTGCGCCATCGATCGTCGGGGCCCAACCGATCGGAGGTGCGCCGCGCTTCAAGCGATCGATTGCGGCAAGCTGGGCTGAGGCAAACGCTCCGAACATGCCTTGGCTAGCTCCATGTAAACCAAAGCTCGACCATTCGGTTTGCTTGACCGGAATCCCAACTCGTTCATACTTCTCCCACCCTGCTGCTTCCGACAGATCATCCGTCTTCACACCAATGATGCTATTGATCGTCAAGCCTGCTGAGATCAGCAAGCCTTCCATTGAGGGGGCTGTCAACTGCACAACGACATTATTGCCAGCCGCGACCGTCGCCACTGCCACGATCGTGCTAAATAGCGGTGCGCCGACGAATGCGACCGCAGAACCCGCCACGTTGCCTGAAAGGGTTAACTCAACAATGGAATATGACCCTTTCAGATCAAGCAAATCAGCGTTGCCAAATACCGCTAATGTCGAGATTTCTGCATTGATCTTTGTCGGCTTTCTTTCTTTCTTGTGTCGTCGCCAGACAATAAACTGCTCCGTCGGAAAACCAAGCTTCGGATTGAGTGTCCACCGTAACTGTAAGACCTGGGGCAATTCCTTCGGAACGGTTGTAGCGTTCCCAAGCAAGCCTAATCGCCGCGCTATGATCGACCAACGCAGATATGCCCCTTCTGCCTGAAATTTAGTGCTATCGACAAGATATGGCATTAGTCTTCCTCCTCTTCCCAAGGCGCACGGTTCAAGATAGTTTCAACGACGGTATAGAACTGATCGGTTGCCGATGCACCGTCCAGGTATTCTGCTTTGAGGGCAATGTGCCGCAGAGCAAGTTTCAGTTTCTTGCCTCGCGAGTTCGGTTTCAGCGTAATCAATGCTCGCTGTGCGCCGGGTGACTTGAGAATCGTGTCTACGATCGCATCGCCGCCTGCTTGCTGCTCTAACTTCAGCCATTGCATGTCGGTCATCTCGTAGCGCTGTAGATTCGGCGGGGTCGGATCGATCGAGAGCTGCGGAATTTTGCGGCTGCGCCACATCGGTTCCGACGCATCGACTAGCACGGCTGCGGGTTGCGGCGTTGTGCCTACGGTTTCCCAGAACACCATGATTCTTGGTGCTGAAGGCACACCCATCGGTTCCAATCCTGCTTTGATCATTGCATCATCTAGTTGGTTGCCTTGAGGATTGCTTGCCCAAAGTTGGGTTGCGATCGCTTGCAAGGCTCCCGGTTTCGAGAATCGATGTAGGACTCGATCGAGTTGGAAGGAAGTCGCAAACTCTGTCACTGTTGCAAACCGCCCCGTCGAGAATCCGATGCGCCAGACTGACACACCGACTGCATCTGGTGCCACCCCCTGATCGACTGACTCGATATCGAGGACATAATCTGTGAATGGCTCTAGCGGAATCGGCATCTTCACCATCGAATGTCGGGTACGCTTACCATCAATGGGCACACAGGATTTCATCAATTGATCCTGCATGACTGCTTCCCACGGTGAGAACACGCTGCCAATTACAGGTTCTAAGGTCGCTGCGTTTAAGGGTAACGGGTGCGGAACTTGTGGAGTCGAAGGCAAGGGTCGGAATGAGGACGATCGCAGTTTCACCCGTAGCTCTTTCCGATAAGCACCGAAGATACGACCGACATCTTCCGTGTTAAACACAATCCGCAACGGCATCTCACCAAAGAAGTGGAGTTCACCGTCTTCGGGTGTGGAACACATCATCCAAGGAGTGAGCCGCTTCGGAGCATCTTTGTTCGTGTAGAACCAGAATGTTTGATCCAGATTTGTCAAGCTCTTGTCATCAGAAACACCTGCTCCCGGCGGTCGCTTGCCGTGTTTAGCATCATAGGTGACTTTCACGCCGTAAGCCATATTCGGCTTGAGCAATGCGTAGCTAGAACTACTTGCGGATAGAGCCGCTTCTAGTACCCCTTGTTTCTTTTTCTGCTCCTTGGTGTCGTACTCGTGTCGTTTGAATTCGGCGGCGTGTAGCACCTCGATCGCAGCGACAAAGAAGGGACGATGAGTAAATTTGCGATGCCATTCGGGAGCTTGAGGGCGCAGTCCAATTTGAATGCGATCGCCCTGGGGATTGCCCTTGATTTTCACAATAACGCCCACATAACCAAGCGGCTGCGCCACTTGCTGGTGTTGAGCTAAGAGGATGATTTCGTTGAGCCAAGGACTGGATGCCGTTGTCCAAGTCGGAGGAAATGTCACAGGTGGCATCATCATCGAGACATCAAGCGGCACTTGCTCAAATATCTGATCCTCTGCATTCGTGATCGCAACAATGATTTGCTGCAAAGCTAAAAGCTCCCGCGAGACGAACAGATAGAACGTTGCAGTGACGACCTCACCCGTATGGAAGACGACTGCATCATCCAATACTCCCGGTCTGAACTTCAGGCGTTTCCAGTCTGCTTCGATTTGTTGAAGACGATCGCGTCCGCCAAACGGTTGCAGCTTGCGCGAATCCATCATCGGTGAAGCGAGTACTCGACTTATACACTGCTTAGGAACAGTTGAGGTTGTAGCAGCCGTCACCTGTAAGCTAGTCATCATTGATCGAGAAATTGGCTGACCCGAATTCACCATCCGTACCATGTCGCCGACCGTCACTTTTCCTGCTGCCAACACATCAGGACGCTTTTGACCACGAGCAGTTATAATTGGGTTCGGAAATTCTGGACTGCCTAGCCTTGGACGATTTGGAATTGTGAGCTGAGTCAAATCGCCCATACTGACTGGAATCGTGGTGAGATCTAGGGTAGAAGTTCCGGGTGCGATCAACTTCTCTTGTTTCGGTGGGCAAATCACAGGTACGCCGACCACTTCGGCTGGAATTATGCCTGTCAGTGTATCGATTTCATAGACCCCTGTGCGCCATCGTTCAGTCACTTTTAACTTCAAAGGCGGCGGAGCAGATCTCACTGTATTTGGTGGATCTGGATAGGCCTCGCCATCTAACATCCAGCCATAAAGTGAAACACCAAACGGCTCTTCTAGGAAAGTCCATAGGACAGATGTAGGAGGAGCAGCGGGATCACAAACAGTACCCCAAGTTTCTTCAATGGTTTCCTCTAGGAATTTACTACGCTCCAGTGCTTTCGGGGTTGGATCGGGAACCCAATTCAACAGAGCAAGTTGTGCTTCTACTGCTTCATCTCCTGCCTTCTGGGGAAACCAGACTGCGGGAGTCGAACCGTCTAGTAACTCGCCAATCAACTCCACTTTCTTGAGCGTGTACTGGAAGACATCGTTACCTCGCTGGTTCCAACCGTCTGCGGGTGCTGCGGGTGTGCCGGGTGATAGGTTAGCTGCTGCTGCTCCTCGGAAAAAGTATTGTATATTGTCGGTTATAGGCGGCATCGCTAGCATCACGAGCGGAATCGCATCGATCTCAACCCGCCGCTGGGTCATCGGAATCTGTGGTTGCGGCTGTCCGACTGGAGCAGAGGGGGGTGGATCGGGAGGCGAACTCGGTGCTGATGCTGCCTCAACCCCTTCCGCGATCATGCCATCAATCGGTTTATCGACCCCCGTTCCAACCGCAAGTGCGGGTGATCGACTAATCAGCTTCAAAGACTGGAACAATTTGGGGGGGTTAGTTTCTGACGTGGAACTGACCCCAAATGCAAAATCAACACAGCCTTCGACTGAGAAGAATAAGAACTCGACCCGACCACATATCTCGCCCCAAACTCTCGCCACTCGCGACCCGTCTAGTAGTTCACCAATGTCTACTGTTAAGTTTGCCCAAGCGCTAATGTCGATGATGAAGAGGTGCAGCGTGCCACGGACGTAGAGAATGCCTGTCAGACGGAACGGATCAAAGCCTAACACCGCATCAAATCCGGCAGCTAACTCTGCATACAGCCCAACGCTCTTGCTGCCCCAAACGAAGGAGACATGCAATCCCGCTGCGATTGCAAAGCCCTTGACCGGAATGGGTAAATCACTCTTGAGATCACCCGATTTAAATCCTTTGCCTGACAGCATCAGATAGCCTGAGCCTTCAAACACTTCCAAGATTTTCGCGTGAATCTGATCCGCGTACCGTCCCAAGTACAAGTACCAGTCTTTGCGATTATTGAAATTGAAGAATGCCTCGACCGGAATCTTAATTTCTAGCAAGGGTTGGATATTGAAGTCTACCGAAATGCCGATCGTCAGCGTTCCGCGCCCCATATCGAGATCAATCACGGCTAGGAATGTGCCTTCTGCTGTGCCCTGTAACTGCGGCATGACCGCTAGCAGATTCGCTTTCATCATCAGCAAGAGTCGAGGTCCGGGCAACTCCAGTAGTACAACCCCCTTCATATTGAAGATCACACTGGAACCCATCGTGCCGAGAATCGCGCCGACCCCAAATGCCCAGGTATTGATCTTCGGTTTCCAAGCTGCAATGTCTGCCGGGTTCCCCTGGGCGACATTCTTTAACCAGGCGAGTGCGGGAGCCATTGATCCGGCAGGTGGCTCTTTGCGCGTATAGTGCATCGCGAACAAGCCCAAGAATCCATAGATCCCTAGACCAGAAGCACCCAAAGGAATGGCGACTGGAAACTCTATTTCCAGTGTGACAATCACGCCCGTTGCCTTCCTAGTCCCTTCCGTGATATTCGCGACACCAACGCCTGCTGCAATTCGCACTTGAAATGGAATCAGGGTAAGATCGAGTTGTCCCTTGATCTCGTTCTCGTTCATCTCCATGTAGCCGCGTCCGCTCAACGTCGCCGGAATATCAATACTCGCCGCGAACGCTGTTAACTCTGGTGGACTAACCGGATCAAACTTCAATCGCACTCGCGCCCGCTCGATCGTAACGACACCTAAATCCACAGCAAAGCCTAGATCAATCTCAAAAATCAGCGGGTTGTTTCGAGCAATTCGCGCTCCTAGCACAGTCAGAATCTGATCGAGTGGGGAAGCGACAGTGATTGCGCCCGGTCGCGATACATCGATTGTGTACCCTTTCGACGCATCAAAAACGGGCTTGAATTGAAACCGTCCCAATGCTGGGTTATCTCCAATCCGAACGCCCACAGCTTTATATCGAATCGCCAGAGGAGCATTGCGATCGATCTTCAAAAGCGTCTTGCCGCCGACTGCAACATCAATACTCAGCGCTGCTTCCATGTCGAACAGGATCACGCTTTCTACCCCTGTGGGTCGCGATCGAAACTGCACTTCGCCCCCGTACCAAATAACCCGTTCACACAACACCTTGACTGGACTGCTATTAATCTTTGCTAGACCTGCGATTCCGGCAGGAATGGCTAGCATTCCTGCTGTCATTGCGAGTTCAGCAAGAGCGCCCTCATTGGCAACCGCACCCACCCCTGCATCGATCAGCGGCATCAGTACGATCGTGGTTCCAAAGAAATTTAGCCCAAAGCCTGGATTTGCTGCGGGTGTCTGTCCCGGTCGTGTTCCTAACAGCCACAGCCCGTCAATATCTGCTGGATCAGCGCCATAGTAACCAATGATCGACACGGTATCTGTCGCATCGTCAATCTGAATCACCAGACGAAAATCGATCAATCCATTTGCCGGATTTGCGCCGAGTGGCGCACCTGCGGGAAGCGTACCAGAATTCCCCGGCGGCATACTCCCTTGTAGTCTATCTTCGGCTGCGGTCTGGATATCAATCTTGGCAGTAATTTCGCAGGCAACAAATTGATTCCGAACAATCCGCACCTTGCCGCCCATCTGTCGGAACCATCGGGGCGGAGGCGGCGGTTGCTGGTTCTCTGGAGGGGGCGGATCGACAATTACAGGATTAGTTGTCGAACTCGTCTGCGGATCGCGGTGTAGTGTTCCTTCCACCACAAGTCCTACTGGGTTTGACCCGCTCCAAGCAGCAACTGCCTTCCACCAAATTCGCCGCGTTTCAACCTGGGGGAAGCCTTGGTTTTGCCAATTCGTCATGTTAGACGCATGAGTGACGATCAGATTCTTGCTCTGAAGCCCGTTGGAGGGAATCGCAATCAAGTCCTCAATGATTGTTCGCAATCCTAATGCTCGTCGCCGCGCCAAGTCTTCGTTATAGGCTCTCTTTGTGTTGTCGGTATTTGGAGGCGGAGTTCCCTCATAGCTTGCGAAACCATCCACTGCGATCGCAGCTCCAGTCGGCAATCCTTGTAACAAAGGCAGCAACGCCACACGAACCTCACTACCGCCCAACCAGTTAGATGTCGTCCCTTCATCGGCTGCTGTAGTCGTCCGAGTGTTACCCGGCTGCCGCGCAAAGTTTCGAGTATCGTCATCTGTCTGCACACGATCGCCGACTCGATACGGCGGATTATCAAAACGAAAATACCCCGTGAAGTTGCCAATTGCAGTTTCTCCCGGCAAGTCTGCCCGAATCGTTACATCCGTTCCGGGGGAGATATCTATTGTTAAAGTTGCACTTGTGCCCCCCCGTGGCGTGCCGTTGACCGTCCATTGCGTCTGTGCTTGTCGGGCAGGAGAAGTATCGAGCGCAATCGTTGCTGTATTTGGGGTTTCAGAGACTAAAATCAGTCGTGGCTCTTGGGGCGAAGCTGCTCCTTGTGTGATCGATGTTGTCGTTAGTACGGCTGCTGGAACAGGGCCCAGTGAAGTCACACCTGGAATCACGATCGCAGCAGGTCGTCGCGTTGCTGTGATTGTCAGCGTGCCCGTTCGCTGTGGGGAACTTGAATCCGCAACATTGATCGTAATTGTTCGGTCTGCGGCACTCGACAGATCAATGTCAACGACCCGATTGTTCTGTGCTGGGCTACCTTGCACCGTGACTGTCGTGGTAATCGGAGTTCGTCCGCCTTCAATGTCAACGACCATGCGCGATCGCTCAGGTAACAGCACTGTCCCGGCTGTGTTTGAGGTGCGGACTAAGCCATAGCCCCGTTGGTCTGCATCATAAAATCGCGCGCCTAACTTCAGCGCTCCGCCGCCTTGATCTAGCACTTGCAGCGAGAAGTCTCCTGTAATGCCCGACGATGCACCAATCCCAATCAGCAGGTTTTCCACCCCGGCATCGATCGCGAAGTCCTGCGCTCCATGCGGTGCAATAAACAACCGAATCTCTGGCAGATAGAGTCCTGTCCACGACTCATCAAACCCGAACTGTGATAGCACATCTGGAGGTGTGGAGCCCTCTGCAAGATCCAGCGTACCCGATCGAAATCCAAATCCCACGACCTGTGACGACCCAATGAACGCATAGGGTGGCTCCATCTTGATCAATTCAGCAACGGCAATGTCGCCTGGATCATCTAACCCGGTTGCTCCTGCTGATAGCAGTCCTGCAACGATCGGGTCATTGTTCATCGATCCCTGCTGTAGCCGAAACTTCAACCGAGGCAGAGTAAATGTCACCTTCTCCCGTTGTGGATCAGGCACGAGTTGTCCGTTTGCTTCCCGTTTTGCTCCTTGTAGAAACGGAGGGCGCAACACAACGGTTGTCAACAATAGATCAAGCGTGAATCCAGTTGTCGGATAGTCCGAAGGGGGTGCATCGTTCGGGTTCGTATCATACGCATTGATCACAGCGGCAGCATTAGCAAAGCTTCCGCCACTTCCGATCGCTGCAACTGCGGTTGAAACCTTCTGCGCGGCAACACGCGGGACTAACAACTGAAAATCGAGTTTTGCATCGCGAATATCAATCCACGGATCGCGACGTGATGCATCATTTTGCGGATGGTTCTCTGCATTCGCTACAGTGATGGACATATTGATCAGATCGAGCGTGAGGTTCCCCTCAAACTCGACAGTTCCTCGAATCGTGATTCCGTTTTCATCGATCGCAATCTCATGCTCCGCAACACGGAGTATCGATAACACCGCGTGCCACTGCCCAAACGTATCTCCTTGAAGAACATAGGGAGATACTAAGTCAATTAGTGAAAGCTCAAAAGGCACATTCCCTCCTGTTAGCTGGGAGACGTACCAAAAGGACTCTGGGTACGTTCAACAGCAGTAAAGCGGACACGAAAATCGGCGTTGGTAAATTTACAGATGAACCCGAACCATCTCAAAAGGCTTTCAGGCTGAGTTGATCTCTGAATTTACCAACGCCCGAAAATCTCTATGAAGAACTCGCAGCATGACACACCCAAATTCTCCGTCTCCAACAGAAACTACTTAGCAGCCGTATAGGATTAGATACGTACTGAAATGCTTTAGAAACCTGATGATGAAATGAGATGAGATTAACTACTTAGAATAAGTTGATACCTTAGTGATTTGCCTCAGTATTCTACCGCTCCTTACTAGACTTAGATATTAAGATTCAAGAACCTATCCCACTAATAATATTTTGTTAATCCAGATGTGGATTGTAGCAAGGTCAATGAATGTGTCGAAGTAAACTTTTTGACGTTCCCATCTAACAACGAGACGGTGGTATTTGCGCTGATACCAAGCAAAACACCGCTCTTGCTGAAGTCTAGGAACAGAGATTTTGATTGGTCTTTCTCTGTTTTTCTTGGTTTTCCAAACTCGTTTTGGGATTTGAGGACGAATACCTCGTTTGCGTAAGTCAGCACGTTTTTGCTTTGAGTCGTAACCTTTATCAGCAGCCAGTACTTTAATTTGCGAAACAGTACTTTTGGATCAGATTCACGAAAATGGGCGCTGTAAGCCCTTTATTTTCTGGCTTCTAGCCCCCAGCTGTCTCCACTAACTATGTGGAGGCGAATTAATGGAAACCTACGTACTCTAAATCAAACTGTTCAAACAACCCGTCTCCACTAACTATAGCTAAATAATTAAATTAAAACCTATCTTCACCTACTTCGATTTATTCCCCTTTTTGAACCAATAATTTCCCAGATACCCCAGCCGTAAAACCCAACTCAATTGCCGCTACAGTAACGCTGGGCTTAATAAACAAAGTCGCAATTCCGATAACTGCACCCCAAAGACAGCCATAGCAGCAAACGATAATCAACTGATTTCTGGGTTTAGCTCTTTCGTCTTGAATAGATTGGTAAACGATGGCATAATCTTTGAGTTCACCAACGATTTCTGATAAAGAAGCGCCGTACTCTTTTTCCAATCTACAAATGGCCAGCCTGTCTGCTTTAACTGGACTTATGGCTAATTTTTGTAATGCTGTGGTTAATTTATCGCTCATTTTTAAACTTCCCGATGCTTCCACACTCTGGAAAATATTTAGAAAAAATTAAAACTTGCTGAAGAGACAAAAATGCTCTATTTTTAAGTCGTACTTGGAGATGTGAGAATACCGGAACTTGACTGGAACTCAACAGGAACTCAACAGGAAGTGTGACCAATATTACTAATTAACATTAATTACGCTGAAACCATCTTTTTCATTTCCGCACAATCGGTTAGTGTCAATTAATTGTGATAGGGCATTTCTCAAGTAAAGAACACTCTTTTTCTCTTCGCCCCACTTGCGGCTGTTTCTGATAGCAGCAAAAGAAGCTGGAGGATTAGCAGTAGCTGCAACGATCGCCACAATCTGTTCTAAATCAGCCTCAGAAATACTACTCTCTTCTACTTCCAGAAATTCCACTTCTTGATAAGGCTTTGAAAAAATGGACTCCAGATGATTAACTGCGTCTGATGGCGCAATTTTCTCCCCTCTTGGTATGACTGTCCTTTCATGCTGTTGAACTAATTCCGGGAAGAACTGAAGTAATGTTCTTGCTGGATCTGGTTGCCCATTGCCTGGGTGTTTGTGGGTCTTTAGCCATTCGGGAATCATGCCCAGATTGCCACCACTAACAGGTTCTCCAAAGTTGTTAGGGTTGGCTTTGAAATATTCTCCACTAGCAACATTCATTTTGCGTAGACCACCAGCGCTAACCGCTTGAGCTACACAGCCAATAAAGTTAACCGATTGCTTAAAGGTATCTGCCAGCCCAGCCGTAGCTTTACCGACTACGCTTGTCAGGTTAGAGCCATGCAAGACGATAATTAATGTACCACCAGACTTAGCGAAGCGAGAAAGTAAATATTGAATCGCCCAGGTGCGATCGCTCTCCTCCAACAATGACAGCAACCGCATTGCCTCATCAATTACTAGCAGTAAATTTTTATGGGAGTAAGGTTCGCTTCCATCTAAACCCTTGAGAAATTTCAATAAATCACGAGCGACGAGTTGATCAGCCCCATCTGCATCAATATCTGGGTATTTAAGAGCAGAGGTCAAGTTGCAGGCAAAGGGGTAAACGTCCACCCCAGCAGTAAAGTATTGGGTATTCAATCCGGGGTCAAGTGCAGTAGATAATGTTGCTAAGATTGCTGCTAAGGTTCCCTTGCCACCTCGTTGAGTACCAGCGATCGCAATGACTTGAGAACTCATCATATTCTCTACTTGGAATCCACTTTTCGTTAAAGCAGCGATCAGTGCGTTTGCCCTATTAGTCAGAGGGATATTAATTATAGTCTCTGGTACAAGCCCATCAGAGGAAGATGGTTGTAACTCTGTAGGTCTACAAAGCTCCGCAGCTTGGTTCATCTTCCCAATATCTACCTGTGGCGATTGAAACTGTTTGATATCTACGGTAGGTGGTAACTGGGCTTGAGCTTGTGCGATGGCATTTACCTCCGACCGATTCACCCGGCTGTCAATCGTCACATCCTGTAAATGGAGAGCCATGCTTTCATAAGTCGGTAGCTGACGACCCTTGAGCTTGCCAAACCAGCCAAACATCCAGCGATAAGCATAAAAACGTTTTCCTGGTTCAACTTGGGTTAAATACTGGACAATATTTTCAAACTCAGCATGAAGAAAGGCGTACTCTTGTGCTGATTGTCGTTCTAGGAATTTAACGGTATTAGCAAGATGATCCGCTTGATAATTGCTCCTCGCATCATAATCCCCGGCACGAGCTAGAGCGTCTACAAAATTACCACGTACAAAAGGCAAAGGCGCAATTTCTTTGGTGCGGTTGGAGTGTTCGACAACAAACCATAGCCACGCAGCACCACCGACTAAACCACCAACTAGCGCCAAAGGGTTGACCGCATAACAAACCGCTCCGATCCCAGAAGCCAACAAACCAAGTACACGGGTCATATCTGCTTCATTCTCAGATGCCCGTGCCATTTCAAATAATCCATCTTTTCTCTCTTGCAGCCATTGGGCGATATTGCCAGCTTCTAAGTGAGACAAGCTAGGATATGATTCGCGTAAATGTTCAGTTTCTTTAGTTGTGATTTTTGGGATATTGTTACTTTGCATAAATGCCTCCCTTGGTGAAACGTTGCCGCCCTTTTTTACAGTGATTGGTTTCTTGGGCGGTTTCCGTTCTAATCCTTTGTCACTAAGAAAATGTGAAACCTCGCGCTTGGCAGGGTGTTGGGGGTAGGGTGTTGGGTGTAGTGTTTAAGACAATTAACCTTTAGTTGTGTCAAGGAGTTCAACATTTTCTTGATTCCCCACACCCTAGTTAGAGTCGATGTCCGTATTGCTACGGCGCACCTCTCCTTCAGAACCGGACATGCACCTTTAGACGCATCACGGCTCCTAGCAACCTACGGGTAACTGGGTAAAAGCCCAAAATCCCATTCATAGCCCGTTTTCAGGTATTGACCTCCGTTACTTACCGTCTTGAGCCTTCCAGACCTGAAGGGGTGTTGCAATCCCCTTTAAGCTGGGCAATTACAGCTTCAATCTTTCTGGCTTGTTCGCATAACCAACGTTTTCCTTAAATTGTCGGTCTATGTTCCATCACATCTATTCTTAGCCGTTCATTGGGGTTTGGGAGCGTGCCCGTCCGCGTCAATGCGATCTGCTAACATTCCCTATGTTATTATCCAGTTACTAGCCCTGGAATGCAGTCCGTTTGTCTACGCATGGTCTAATCCATTTCTAGATTTCTTGGTTGCCGGAGGCAATTTCCGCCTCCATCCTACCCATCATCTTCCGGTAGAAGCTTAATCACGGCTTCCCACATAAGTTGTCAACCTTATGGAGTTGATGACGTTTTTCCTCGTTCCGTTCCTTAGATTGTTTTGATACCGTAGGTGTCTCCATTTCGCCTACCATCAACCCAGAGGTTATGCAGCTACCGGGGTGAGATGCTGCGGGTTTGTAGATGGTGATAGTCAGGATATAGTCAGATTCCTGCTATGGGTGTAAGACGCTTTTTTAGGAGCTTCACATTAAGTTCACCGTAGTATCCCCCCATTAGCGGCAGTGTGCCTAATCTGATTTAGCACTGATTCCGCCCTGCTTCCAGCTTCACTCTGGTGATTAGCCTCGGTGTGGACAGATAGGGAGTCACTTCTAACCTTGAAGGGGAGGGATTGCACCTCCATCCTGGGAACAGTTATAAGATTTTCAAGGTTCTGCCTTGACGTTCTCACTGCGGGTTATGAATTCACCGCAAACGAGTCGCACCACCCCACACCCCACACCCAAAAGCCAGTTATATCAGGGGTTTGTGCTTAACTTAGTGCCATTCCGTTCTAATCCTTTGTCAGTCGCCAAATAGCGAACCCAATTTCACCCGCCATCATTGTGCCGATGTTAAACAAAATACAGCCCAAAATCATGAATGGGGCTGTAAATTCAAATGGGTTACGAGCCGCAAAGGTGGTGACAATATCGAACACCCAAACCGCAATCACAACCAGCCCTGCGCTAGAGCGATCGCGTATACCTGCGGTCTTGTAGTCCGCCCAGAGTTGGCCTACCAAGTCAATCTTGCCACTAGGCTTGGTTTCAAGGTCATAAACCATGTGATCTTGAAGTTCCCGTCGTGCTGAATCTGGGTTTTTACCGCGTAAGGCATGGGCTTCAATTACCTGAACACCCACAGAAATTATGAATGCCAGGTAAAAAAACGGGTTGAAAAGTGCAAACGGCACATTTAGCCAATTCCAAGTCGGCTCAAACCAGGGAAGAACAGGGGGCCCAGTAAAGATTAATTGCCAAGTTGAATCAGCACTAATCATGGAACCGCCGATAAATAAAATCCCGCCAACTAACGCGCGACCTGCACCTCCATTAGCAACAAACTGATTGACTATAGCAGCCGCAGCCCGAATGGGTAAGCCAACAATCATCACAACAGCCTTGGCACAAAAATCAATGATTTCACCAAGCGATCGCTTCTTACCTTTAGGCTTACTATCGCTGTTGCCAGTACTATTAGTTTCTGCACTTGATGAACTATTAGCCATTACTTTTTCCTCACTGGTTTGATATTTTGAACGCTTTTACAAATACCTTGGGCTTTGTATTTCCACTTCCAAATTCCTTCTTCAATTCGTCCAATACACCTGCCCGTCGCATCAAAAACATCAACAATCTCATCATCAAGATATAGGGTTGTGTCTGGTCTGGGATTGCGTTTAGCGCTATCAAAGTAATTGGTAATTCTCAACTTGCGACTTGTGGGCATCACTCCCGCCTCATACAAGGCATCACTGGTTTTAGCCCGTTCTTCTATGCGGGAACGTTCTAATTCTTCTGAAGCTTTTAGCCGTTGAAGCTCTACATAAGCCCCCAACTTGGGTACTAAGGGGATGATTACAGGCAATATGCAAATGCCAACACCTGCCAAAGCTAAGTACAGTTGTTTCTTATACATGAGACTGCTGTGCTATAGCGCGTTCTTAGTACAAATTTTTCCCCTGTTTCACGCTGGAAATGCTGTTTCAGGGTCGTGAAACACCGTGAAACATTGATGAAACCGTTGAAACGTTTCATGAAACAGTGTTGTGAAACAGTTGGATGAAACACTACGGCTCATAATGGCTTTCAAACAAGGGATTGTCTGGTGTTTCATGTTTCACGTTTCATGTTTCACACGGGGGAATACTGTTTCACGAGTCTGAAACACTGATGAAACCGTTGAAACGTTTCATGAAACAGTGCTGTGAAACAGTTGGATGAAACATTAGCCTTCATAACGGCTTTCAAGCAAGGAGTTGTCTGGTGTTTCATGTTTCACGCTGGGAAATGCTGTTTCAGGGTCGTGAAACACCGT
Organism: Nostoc sp. FACHB-133; assembly: GCF_014698055.1. Taxonomy (NCBI): domain Bacteria; kingdom Bacillati; phylum Cyanobacteriota; class Cyanophyceae; order Nostocales; family Nostocaceae; genus Nostoc; species Nostoc sp. FACHB-133. Next base: position 24,557 of record NZ_JACJSH010000048.1, on the reverse strand, counting down.
GAAACACTGATGAAACCGTTGAAACTGTTTCATGAAACAGTGCTGTGAAACAGCTTCGTGAAACAATCCCGCCCATAAAGGCTTTCGAGTAGGGAATTAGCTGGTGTTTCACGTTTCACGTTTCATGTTTCACGCCGGGGGAATGCTGTTTCATGGTGTTTCACGCCCTGAAACACTGATGAAACCGTTGAAACAGTTTCATGAAACAGTGCTGTGAAACAGTTTATGAAACACTCCCGGCCATCACTCTTACTTTGATGCCCGTCCCAGAAAAGTCAATCCTGCACCAACAAGTAATCCCAAGGGAATGAACATCCCACTACCAATTAATCCAGTAGCAACAACGCTACCAACGAGATATGCACTGCCACCTAAAGCGCCAACAACTGAAGTAGCAAACAATCCCGTACTCAGAATATCCATAACTTGATTTTTCCTTTGATGAGTTAATAGTTTTTGAAGCAGTCGGATTTCGGCAACAGTGGCGACAGTTTCATTTTGGATTTGTAACAATGCCGCCACTGTTTTATAAGCTTCTAAAATCGGATCTGTGTCCCCATTGAAGAAACTCTCTCCCGCAACAAATTGAGTCGCGCCTTGAGTTGTTCTTTTTTTTGAATCGACTTCCCCAGCCTTGTTGAGGCTTCTTCTGCCAAATTAATCAAACTCTGATCTATCTCGGTAATCTGGTTATCAACTTCCAACATAGATTGCTCGGCAAAGGCATCCAATACCGTCCCCTTGGCTCCAATCAAGGATTCCATGAACAATAAAGCTCCGGTGACACCAGTTGATGCACCCAAAATCTTAGATTGCTCATTTTGAACAGCTATAGCACCAGAAATAGTCTCTTTATCAGCCGCAGTTAACTTGTATGAGGCTTGTTGAATTGCTTCATCAGCTTTGGTGATTGTGGCTTCGGGTATATCTGCTACAGGTGATTGTTGAGGCTGTAATCTCTCACTATTGGTAATATCTTGGAATCTAGCTAAAATCTCCTCTGGAACTAGTGAATCGACCGTCCATTTTTGCTCTGGATATTGACGGCGCAGCTCATCAACTACTTTTCCTGGTACTTTGTTGAGAGCTTGTGCAAATTCTTTAACAATCATGATTTAGGCTCCTAAAAACTTTTCGGGGTGATTTTTTAATTCAATAGCTACCTTCTTTAAAGAACCTTTGGCTAAAACGTAACTTCTAATTCTTTGAAGCACAGGTAAATGCCAGTTTGTCAACTTTGCTCGTCCGTTTAGCCCTCCGTTATCTTCGTCCCGAAAATCTTCAAATTCTGGCAAGTATAAAGAAGCTAAGTCTAGATACTTTTGGAACTGTCTAATTCCAACTGATGGCTCCAATTTCTTAGCTGCCTCCTCTCGTGTTAACAATTGTTCAACTACACAGCTTCCCTGAATTAGCAATGGTTTCGGCTCCTAGAGTTCCGACTGAGTTCCGGTTGAATTCCGATTGAGTTCCGATTGAATTCCGGTTGAGTTCCGATTGAATTCCGGTTGAGTTCCGATTGAATTCCGGTACTGATAATACTAATAATAAAAAAACCACCGACTGGTGGGGAGGGTTTTTCTAATGGCTTAGTGTTTGGGAAACACTAACTTCTTAATAAGTAATTATGAATCGCTCCAAAATGATTAAGTACATACGGCTTTGGTTCGACAAATCTGGAGCTATTTTCATCAGCTAACCAGTTTTTTAGCGCCTCGACTGAGTAACCTGACAAACGACTCATTTGGTAAGTCGAGAAATTATGGACTTTTTTAAATTCTTTAGGATGTATTGGCTTAATACCAATATTTTTCATTACGATTGCTCCTACTATTTGTGAAGCTATTGTGGGAGTATTCCATTCTTTAACGTACCATACCGCACAAGAATTTGCAAACATAACGCAAACTGCCGTACTATCTTTATATTATTTCTCTGTTATGTATGCCGAAATCAGGATTTAAAACAATCACAGTACCGGACTGGATTGTTGATGAAATTAAGAGACAGCCTGACTATAAAGGGAATCAAGCTGCCACTTTGGGGGCGCTCGTTAGGGATGGTGTTGCGGCTCGTGGCGGAGAATTGGAAAACCCAGCAATATTCCTTGTACAAGTACTGAATCACTTACCTAATTGGGAGCGGCGCGAATCCTGGGAGTTAGCGCTGACTATTTTAAGTTGGTTGCAAGAAACAGAGCATGATGCTGATTGATCGGATTGATAAAATTGGTTCATGGGTAATTTTGGTGCTATGCGAACAAAAGTAGAACTAATTCGCGGTCAAGATAACACGATTGTGGAAGCAGATTTAGTGGAGCTAGCGCAAAAGCACGTCGATGATTACGCTAACAACTGGAAAGAACAATTAAAATTGCATGGGCAATCAGACAAGTTTTGGGACTGGGAGTTTAAACTTGAGTTTGTCATTAGCAGACAACCAAACCGCGAAGGCTATGCAATTGAGTACGAAGGTGAAACTCAAGGCTTAATGCTGATTGAAACCCAAATGCACGGTTCTCGCCTATTAGAGGGTAAACGCTTGGTATACATTGATGGTATAGCTACCGCGCCTTGGAATCGGGCATATATTCAACGTCCCCCCAAATTAAAAGGTGTTGGCACTGCATTCTTGGCATTTGCCAGAACACGCAGTATGGAATTAGGGTATGAAGGTAGAGTAGGATTGCATTCACTACCGGGAGTAGAAGAATTTTATGACAACCAAGGAATGATTGATGTGGGAGAAGATGAAGATTATGACGATCTAGTTTACTTTGAGTATGGAGTTCGCCGTTCTTCTGTATGAGGTAGTAAAGCTAAATGAGTCAATTATTTGATGAAGAATGCTTAAGAAAAGCTGTTGAAGCTGAGGATAAAGTTGGTGGCAACATTGGGGCTGGATTAGATTGGGGGTCAGCATTTGGTTCTTTAATGGGCAATCTAGAACTGTTGGGACGTTTCACGACGTTGCGTATTTCTCTAAATAGAGAAGTGCGATTGCTGCTAAATAATTGGAATTTAGGTACAGCTACGAAAATTGCTGTAAAAACTGCAAGAGAAAGAATACTTGAAAATTTTAGACTGCCGACACCAGAGGTAAGAGAATACATACTTGCTACTCTGGAAAATGATCAGCTTTATGGTGAAGAATTCATTTCTAATCGAGAGATACTGCGCGAACTGCTTGGGTTGTTATTAAAACAAGAAGATTGGGAAACCATTGCAGCAGTCGCAGCAGATTCGTTAAAGAAAGAAATTATACATCAAGCTGTTAGTGAAAAAATCTCAGCATAATTTATATTTTCAAAAAAAATGAATGATTTTGTTTGTGAACAACAAAGTTTTGTACAAGATGATATGACAACTTTTGAAGTTTCCATGCGATTTCAATTATTGTTGTTTTAACTGTGTTTGTACTACTCGCTGCTGCCTTTTCTCTACCAAAACCTGACCGATAGCTCCCCCAGTACCCAGCCCCAACATTCCTGTCGCAATCATGTACATTGCATTCTTGCCAAAAAAATGCACTCCTAAATACCCGATAGATATGGCCGCTAATGTGCTGGCCAGACTTACAACAATTACTCGTGCTTGATTCCGTTTCATAATTTAAATTCTTTTTCTTTATAGAGATTATGAATCCTTCTTTTGTTTGACTAGCACCGATCGCAAGTAATGCCGACAAGCTGCTTCTCCCCGATAAATCAGAATCCGCAGCGCCTCTACTTCCTGGATCGGAGAAATACAAATCTCAGCGATCGCTGGAATTAAATTCTGTTGCTTCTGCACGTAATCTTGATGCTGCTGCTCCAACACAGCAATCTTGGAGTTTAGCTGTTGTATCTGCCGTAATGCTTGAGTTAAAGACGATTCTTTGTTTTGAGAGCGATTATTTAAAGTTAATGTCATTTTGTTGCTCCTCTAAAGATTTTTTAAATGTTTGCCAATCAGGGCATTTATCACCGAAGCAGCCTTTGGGATGAACAGCGCAATTGAGAAGCACACCGTTGTAGACAACCCCGTGAAAATGCCTGCAACCTCGGCACGGAAGAGGCACAGGTCTGGGTTTTAGTGATTCTTCAAATTGCGCTGTTTCAATCCGACTACTGATAAACATGGTCAATCCAGTTCCCATCGTGCTGAAACAGAAAGCCAACCTCGCTGCGCTTGCAGGTATTGTGATGTTGAAATAGTTCGGTTTCTTTTGCCCGAAAACTATAACACAGCCACTCAAAATAGTGAAAAATGCGAAAACTCCAATGGCAGATTTAAGAATTAATTGTTTTGTGTTCATCTCTGTTTTTTTAGCGGTTCGTGTTTGGATAACAAAGCGCTAAAGTCGTAAATCGTTACTGTTGGTTTTGGTTCAGGTTCAGGTTTTGGTTTCGACTCTATCACGAGTTCAGGACTGCCCAACCCAACTGCATTTTTAATTTCCTGCTCCATGTTTAGATTCTCCTTGTTGATTAACTTGCTCCACCTGAACAATTGCGTCTACTACTTCTCCCAAAATATTAAAAGCATCATTTAGCACCACATCATTTAAGGTAGAAAAATGCTCTGACGATTGAATTTTACGATAATCTCGACTACTCCCCACAAGCCGCAACGTATATTGACATCCTTGTAAGATGACTCGGATTTCTTGTGTAGTTAATTTAATTTCCATCGTTGCTCCTCCTAAAATTTGTCCCGGTGAACACTAAAACTCGCTCCAATCAAAGCACTGCCCAAGAAAGCTGAAAAGCTTACCAACATTCCCCCCAGGCAAATATTTTTCTGTTGCTGCCAATTTCGAGAACTTGTGGCAATCTCTATTCCCCAGCACCCTATCGCCCCTACTCCTGCAAATCCGGTAAAAAGCAGAGAGATAATTGCAATTGTTTCTATGGTGCGGTCGTTGACGCTCTGTGGTCTAAAGACACACAGATTCTCTAAGAGTTTTTGCCGTATCTCTTAGATATCCGATTGTCAGCCACTGTATACTGGGTTAAATCAAATAAACTTAACTGAATATTCAATGACTCATAGGCATGGTTCCTGGACTCCCCACCCATCGGCAGCGATATCTTCACAGGCATAACTTTCCGAGAGTCCCCCGGTAGAGTCTTTTTGATGTTTTTGGGGAAGACTAATCCCACACGTTTTGCAATTGTTCGAGAAGCTTTTGTGTCAGCGTGTTGTGTGTATCCGCAGTTAGTACAGAGAAATTTTTCTCCACTGCGATTACTCTTTTCAGTATGTCTGCACTGTGGACATTCCTGACTGCTATGCTTGGGATTAACTAGGATAACTGGTTTACCAGATTTAGCAGCTAACCAAGCAATTTTGGCGAATAAATCACCCCAAGCACAATCAAGGATAGCCTTGTTTAAACCAGTCTTGCGACTAGCACCATTTCTCTTATATCCACCTTTGCCATCACGTTTTGGTTTGGCACGCTTAACCATGTTCTTGATGTTCAGGTCTTCACGCCCAACAGCATCAGCAGTTTTGACAATCTTACTGGCTGCTTGCCAATTGTAGCCGTCTCGATGTTGTGCTAGTTTATGTTGTGTTCTAGCAATTCTAGCGTATGCCTTGTTTTTGTTTTGAGAACCCTGACACTTGCGGCTTATGGCACGTTGACGCATAGTTAAACGTCTAGATGTTTTGATGTTAGTTGTAACTCTAATATTTTCGACAAAACTACCATCTGACAAGGCTACAAGCTTATTCACACCAACATCAATCCCGACTACTGATTTGATTTGAGATATTGGCTTTTTTTTTGGTAGTTCTTGGGGTATTTGAACTAACATCGATAAAAACCAGTAACCACCTGCCCTTTTAACAGTACAAGTCCTCACGGATTGAATACTGGTTAAATCTCGACTATTGTGCATTTTGACATTGCCAATCCCTGGAAGATAGACAGTGGCATAATTATTTTTAATTGTCTTAATTTTAACGTGTCCTGGTGAGTAATTGAAACTATTTAAAGTTCGGAAATAACGTGGGAATCCTTTACCATGCCGCCAAAAATTTGTAAATGCAGTATCTAACTTTAGGATGTTCCCCTGCAAAACAACAGTACTAATCTCACTAAAATGTTTGAGTTTATGTCTTAACCTCGTTGTTACTTTTATCTGAATATTAGAAGCACTATCCCACTTGATAACAGATGACGATGTTTTCAGGGCAATATTTAAATCAGTTGGAATAACACCATGTTTCAGCACGGGACAAGTTAGTGGACAATACCCACCATATTCGACTCTGGTTTTCAGATCGCAGTAACTACCCAAAGCATAATTAACTGGTTGGTCAGCATTCTGATTATTAGTATTGTATCCAATCTCTCGTTCTCTAAGTGCATAGTTTCTATGCTTCCTGAGAGTGATTAACCACTGCGACATTTTTGCTTGTTGAAGCTGACAGGGTTTTAACTTAAAGTTCCATCGGACTAGCACCTTTGTTAACTCCTTTTAGGCGTAGAAGTGTAGAAATTGGTTTTTTCATTTTCTTGAAACTATGACTGTGATAAAATCGGTGTTTGTTGTAGCTGCTTGTATTCATCCCAATTCCTGGGATTATAAGGTGATGAGATTGACTCTTCAAATTCCCAGTTCTGAGAATTGGTATCAAAAAACTCAATGGCTGCATCAAAACCACACTGCAAAAATCTGGTATATGATTCTTCCGAACAAAGAATTGATTCGACGATTGCAGTCAAGAGTTTGAGGTTAGTTTCAGTAGCAGCACCTTCTTTGTAAAGCCATTCAATTGTTTCTATTAGGTGTTGTTTAGCAGAAGCCGCAGTAGATGGTGGTAGTGCAGCGATGGGAATAAAACCTGTTAGTTGTTTCATGTTTCATTGGCTCAAAAATTATCTAGTTCTGCAACACCTTCATCAGTTGCCACTTTTCGTTGAGATTTGGCTTTGGTAATTTGGAATTCGTTAGCTTTAATTACAGGCATTGCAGCCTCTTTGACTGCTGCTTTTGCCTGATGATAGAGAAATTGAACTACGCCGTCTGCATCTTCTTCATCCTCAACCTGCGCCCATAAAGAACAACCTAATTCGATTGATTCATAGTTGCCCAAATTAAATTTTCTCGAATAACTAACTGAGACAGTACCGATTTTCATTGGTTGATTTTACTGATAATTTTTGTAGTGGCGACTCAGAGGTGAATCGCCTTTTTCGTATCTAATTACCGCTTTTTCCCTTGCGCCATTGCTGTCTGATTCTGTCTTTGCAGAGATAGCCGTGCCTCAGTTTCCGAAACCGGGGGTAATGCTGGTGCAGTGACAGCATTACTAGCCCATCGCTCGTAAGTTTCGTTTGTAACCCAATGCAGTGTCGCCCCAGATTCCGCACCAGAGCGAATCATCTCGGCTACTTCGAGCGCATCATGCTCAAAATCAGACTGAGGATTGCGATAGCTCCACTGAATGAACCAGTATGTTCCTAGCGTCCCTTCCACTTTCTGGAACTCCGCACAGAAAATGTAGTTTTTGAGTACGCTAGCGATCGCCTGATAACAGAATTCTTTTGGATCTCCCGGCATCCCCTCTTCGCACCACTGCTGGAAGGCACGATGGGCGAAGTGGTTGTACAATCCAGCAAAATTGTCTTTACTGCGGCGGTGGATCAGAAAACTAAGCAGCATCGACGCTGGCCCCTTGAACTGGTCTTTTAGTCCGCCAGCAACAGGAATTACCCACAACTCGGTAAACGGTTCGTTGGTGAAATTCTCGTTGATAGTCAAGGCACGGTCAGGGCGAGAAATAGCGATCGCAAAATCAGCCTTGTTACCTTTGAGATATCCTCCTGCTTGTGCTTCTAGAATTGTCAATTTTGGGGGACAATCGAGAAGAAATTGCCCGTACTCTTTAGCGCAATTCGCTTGTAGTTTCGGTTGGCTGGGTGGGATGAGAAAGACGCTGTTGTTGATTTTGATGGTTTCCATAATTTCGTTGTTGTTGCTAAAAATTGTGTTAATACTGGATAGTGTTCGACTTAGTTATTTATGACAATGCCAGGGATTGTTTTTAACTCGTACTTAAGCAGTTCAAGTTGGCGTAGACATTTTTCTATTTCAGCTTGAATCTCTGCTCTTAATTCCTGCGGTGTCAGTAATTTAATCTCGTTCTCTAAGTGATTTCCTTCATCAATAGAATTAATATCAGGCATGACGATGTACAGCCAGCCTTCGCCATATTCGTATGCTAAAAAACTGTCGATTGGATAATACTTGATGCCGATAATCAGCCCTTGTTCTGCACGTTGGCTCAAAGTGAAGCGGGGGTATTTCCAACCGTGTGGAATGGTGATTGTTGGTTGCATTATTTTACCTCCTGATTAAACTTGACCTCAACAATTTCTTCTACACAACCCATTGCCTCAGTCAAATAGTGCAGAACATCGCCCAAATGAGTCGCTGCTTCTGGGTCAATCTTCTTGTCCGCAATTAACAAAAGCCAGTTTTCATCTTGAGCGATCGTCTGAATCTTTACGTAGCACGAGTTGAACTCTTGTAGTATTTCTATGGGTGACATTGTTATATTTGTGATGTAAGTAAAACAGTCTTATTGAGGAAGTGGGCAGCAACGCCCACCCCTTTCTTTACGCTGTAACCAAATGTTTTGCTTGTGGAACGTACTTCCTTAGCCGTTCCCACTCGTCACTCGTCAGTGCGTCAAATTCTTTATCGAACAATTCCTCTTCCGTGGGTGGTTCTCCCGTAGCCGTTGTTGATACCCTTGCCACCTTCATGAAGTTGTCTAACCCGACTGCTGCATCAACCGACTCGGCGTATCGAATCTTATCTACAGCGTTTGACCAGTGCGTAATATGTTGAAATATCACTCCCAACATTGAATCATCTGTGTAGACTCGATAAGTTCTGGGGCAAGCTCCATTCACATATACAAGTTTGTAGCCAGAAATCTCTTGCACCTCTGCGTTGGGGTCGGTTGGAGGTAGGAGTATTTTCTCTGTTGGCTCATCTAACTGGGCTTCTTGAAGAGAAAATGTTGTAATCATATTCTGTGCCATGATGATTTGGATTGTCTACATTCCGTTGTCGTGGCGATTACTTTTCTCTTGGACTGCAACCGCCTTTCTCACTTCAAGATTTCTTACACCTCTGCATTTGCATCTGCTGGAGGGCGCATGATTCTCAGTTGATAGTTATCGAAAGCCGGATCTTGAAGTATGAGGTTATCTGCTGTACTTTATGCCATCATTGTGTTTGTTCTTGACTAAAGCTATCGGCGATTGCAATTGTCTTAGACTACAATCGCCCTTTCTCACTTGCAGCAACTTACGCTGCTACTGCCGCTCGGACTCCCAACAACGCAATCACATCTTTGGCACTGCCAGCAACCCGATTTACCCCGTACTGTCTTGGTCGAGTGTACCAACCTTGTTGATTGCACCCGACGAAGCCGACAAAACGCCCATCTTGGTAGAGTTTGGTGCTGAAAGATAACCAGTCAACTTCGCCGTGATATAGACCAAAAACAGTGCAGGCTTTTTCTAGTTCATCGCTTAAACGTTCGTTACGTTCCAGTGCTGTTTCTGGTAAAGTCGCTTTCACCTCTGCAACTCTTTTTGCAAACCAGTCTCTATCAAAGGGAAGCCGTCCGCCACTAATTAACTGCACCCATACTGTGATTCCGCCTTCTATCCAGATGGTACGGACGGATTCGGGTTCCACTTCGATAATCTCGCCAATAATCCGACGATCACGAGTAGTCAGGGGGTCTTGGGTTGGGGCTACAGCTTCGGCTTGGGTTTCGAGATGGGTGTACAGTTCTGCTTGGGCTAGGGCTTGCTCGTCTTTGAAGGGAGCATTAGCAAATGTGATTAGTGTGTTGAGATTGAAGCTTGGAGGTGCTTGCTCTGTATAGGTTGAATGCGTCATAATTATATTCCTGACTCATGCTTTGGGTTAGGTTTTCACAAAGGGCGATCGCTTCGTTGTCCAGACTGCGGCGGTCGTCTTTTGTTTAGGCTTATAAATATAGTATAGTGTTTGTTATCCCATTTGTCAACACGCTGGGATAACAAAATATAAATACCTGGGAGTACACTTGTTAATACAAGGGTTTCGCTGATAGCGTTGATCAAGAAAAGAGGAAAGTACTATGACTGAATCAAGGCTAAATATCAGGATTTCACCAGAAAAGAAGGATGCTTTTTACCAAAAGGTCAAGGAAGAAGGTAAGAACGCTACCGATGTCCTGCTTGATTTAATTGAGCAATACCTGGGTAACAAAGCTGAGTCTGGCGATATTGTGGAGCTAAAGCACAGAGTCGCAAAATTAGAAGAGTTAGTATTGGGGGAAACTGCCGCCTGAGAGAAGAGAACGAATCTCTCAGGCAATTACTAGAAAAACTAAAAGAAATGCTCAAGGAAAAACCCGCCAACCAATAGGCGGGTTTACTGCTTTAAAGGTGTTGCATCTTTTGTGATGATACTGTGCTACCATTTGGGATAACAAGCGTATTCTGTAAAAGTGTCACATCCCACATGGAAGTGGCGCATCTGTACCATCTGTGAGAACAGTTGGCTACAGGCAGTAAACAGGGGGTATAGCTAGTTCCCATACACCTCAAAATATGTTTTGTGCCTTTCAAAATTTGGAGAAAACTAAACCCTTGAGTTAGTGCCTCAAAAACATTGCTCTTTGGTCAGTCTCACAAATTGCACAGTTCATGATCAATAAAACAATATCAAATCGCCCTGTACCATCTACAGTGGCTAATTTTGTTCGCCCATATAAGCAGTTTTTTACGGGTGTATGCAGCACATATAGGTAAAACCATGCTGACACTAAACCGTTCCGAGACAACATCAGCACTCGATTACAGCAACCTCAACATCAGCATTCAGGAAACCTTTACCGCCATCGATCGATTTGAATGGCAAGCGGTAGATGAAATCCTTCAGATGAGGGAACAGCAGCTTTACCTGCAAGCTGGCTATAAAAACTTTGAAGAATACTGCCAGCGTGAATTATACGCCTGGGGTGGATACCGACGAATCAACCAACTGCTAGGGGCAAAGAAAGTCATAGACACAGTTGGCGAATTGGGGGGACACATCAAAAACGAGCGCCAAGCCCGTCCTTTACTTCGTTTAGTCAAGGAACCAGAGAAACTAAAACAAGCTGTAGCGATCGCTCTGAAAGATAATCCTGACCCAAGTGTTTCAGATTTTGCTGCTGCCGCCCAAAAAGTGGTTCCTCAACTTCCACGCAAAAAACAATCTATTCAGGAACCAGTGGTTCCTCAAAAAGCCATTGTCACAGTTTTACAACAGTCCCATCCACGATATGGAGAAGAAGGAACCATTGAGGCAGACGCACCAAATCGCTGGCAGCAGATTGTTACCTTTGTGGATGGTGAGAGGCTGCTGATTAACAATGCTGATTTAGATGCCCCAAGCGTTCCCTTTCCCAGAGAGCGCACTTACCCCGCAGAATATACGGAAGCGATCGCAGCACTTGAAGAACAGCATAAACAGGAGTTAGAGCAACTTTCCCAGGAATTGAGAATTGGTTTGCAAGCAGAGGCAGGGGCTAGAGCCGAAGCTCAGGTACAAGAGCAAATCCAATCCTTGCAAAACTTGTACAGGCAGCAGAAGGAGCAAAACGTTCAGTTACAGCAGCGTTTGGATGAGATGGAGGGGTTACGAAAACTGGAGATTGAAAATCAGCAACTTCAACAACGTATTCAGGAATTGGAACGTGCGGTTGAACAGCGCCCTTCTCAAGAATGGGGAAATACGATGACCCAGCAAGCGACCAAAGCTTTGAACAAGCAGGTAAAACAGGCGTTAGAGAAAACTATTGATTTGCGATCGCTAGCAGTTGAACCCCCCAAGGAAAATGCTCAGGAATGCTTACGGCTCATGGGCATGGCTTTGAAAAACTTAGCCAGTGCGATGAACAACACCCAAGCGCTTGAAGCTGCGGCAATAATTCTGGGAAGTGAGCCGACACCAACTGCGATCGCATATCGAGCCGAGCAACTGGAAATGCTACCCCAAGCGGTTAGTGAGATTCGGCAAGTACTTGCAAAGCCTGGGTGGGAGCAATGCGATTTTGTGAGGTGCTTAAAATTAAGGTTCTAAATCACCTATTTAAGGGTGCGATCGCAGCCAAATAACTGTTTTTATTGAGAATATAGCTCTGTAACTGAGAATTAAAGTGGGATCTAACAAAATCGCATCGCTCCCAGCCTGGGTGTACTTGGCAAGAGTTTTGTAGTGTTGCCCAAGAGTATGAGGTAATCAAACAGGACTACTGGGCGGAATTGACCAGTGAAGAAACAGAGTTAATTACCGCACTCCAGAAAGCATCCTCTCAACCAGACACAATCGGGCTTGGTTCTATTGTTGCCCATGCTGATCCTTACCGTACTTTGTATGTTGCTAGAGGCGAGGTGATTCAGGATTTGGGAGATGAGGTAATCGTTGCCTGGGATTGTTGGAGGGAGCAATCGAAAAAGGCTGATAGGTATTTCCGAGACGAGTTGCGCTTTTGGCAGCCTGAATAGGCTTCTAATGAATCGGTAACTTTTTACATAACCAAATAGAAGTAGCAAGCCCTACATCACAGTGGGGAAATTTCCGTGCGTCAACATAAACAGGAGATTGTAGAATGACTGCAACTATTACAAGACCCAAGCCCAAAAAGGCTGCCGCTAAACCACAGTCACCATATAAGCGGCTTCATGTGATTATTCCTATAGAGGATATGTTATGGGCATCGCAGCAAAAGCCTTCAGTTAATCAGCTATGGCAGGAGTGCTGGACAGCTGACCCCTATGGTTCTCGGTGGATGCCTTTGACCTCTGCTTTGGGGTACAGTACTTTTATCTCTGCAAAGAAAATTCTCTCCGACAGTGGGCTATTCATTTTCAAACCTGACAAGTCAATTCAGGATGGCCGGGAGACAGTGAAGTGGATGGTGCAGAATTTGCATGGCAGTCGGATAAAGGAGTTCTGGGAGAAAGCTAATTCTCTTAATCAGCAACCAGATGCTAAAAAACGAGAACCAAATGCTGGGGATTCAGAGAAAGATGCTGGCTGTGAAGAAATGGGTGCTTTAAATCAAGCATCTATTTTAAGTGAAAGTCAGTCAGAGCAAAGGTTTCAAAAGCTCTCACGAACTGTTCAGGAACAGCTAACGAACTCTTCAAAAGAGTTCGTTAGCTGTGTCTCTGACACGCTTACACAGATTTCGCGTGAGGAGGAGACGGCTCACGCGCCCTTGGGGGGCGCGTCGCCTCAGATTGTTGAAAGCGTGTCAGAGAAGGAGGAAGAGTTACCTGCGGTAACGGACTGTACATCGCTGGCGCTTGTGGACGGTACACAGGGTGAATCTGCTTTGTTGATAGGAGAAGGCCAGGATTGTGGTGTTGAAGCGATATTCCCTCATGAGGGTATTTGTTCCGCCGCGCCCGTTGCTCAAAATGAGAAATCTTTAAATTCTGCGATCGCAGATCAGAAAATAGAACCGAGTTGCCTCTCTGCTGAGTTGAGAACTGAAAATTCAGTTTCGGGTGTAGAAATCAAAGCAGTTGATGAGGGTGAAAGTTCCGGCGCACCTGTACCCAGTCCTGAAAAGTGGTCACATGAGGCAATTATTGCAAGGGCAAATATGCGACCAGGGCGTATGCAGAAACTCAAACTTGCGGCGAATTCGGGGCAGAATCCGGGGTTTGAGTTCTTGCAAGATTGTTGGAGTGATGACCCGGCTTTGCAGATTGTGATCAAGAAGTTGCTGGTGAAGTCTCCGCAGTGGGGGGTTGCGATTGTTGATGGGGTGCTGATTAATACAAACTTATGCTCCGTTAGTCAAAGTGTTGTAAGAGAAAAGGCTATCAGCAAAGATAAAGCTCTCAAAGCCAGTTGTGGACAATGTAATTAAGTTTCCATTGTCGTTGAAGGTAAAGTTGGCAGGTTCAAGAGGATTGCCAGGTGTAACACCAGATACAATCAATTCAGAACGATTAAAAGCCCTCAAGTCAAGAGTGTCAAAACCTTCCCCTGCACCAACAGTTGCATCACCAAACCCTTTGAAGTAATCATTTCCCGTACTTAAATCAAAGATACCACCTCCGTTGATAGTGACTTGCTGTTGAACTCCATTGATGTCACTAGTAGCAACAACTCTGTCATTGCCATCACCAGTGTTGATGGTTCCATCTCCAAAAATACCGTATATTACACCACCAACTGTTGTTGTTGCCTGTCCAGTTAGGGTGTCATGACCATTACCTGTGTCAATTACCCCTGTGTTGTAGATACCATTTGCAGAATTACCACCCGTACCAGTACCAGTGATAGTGTCATTTCCATCCCCTGTATCCACCAGTCCACTCCCTGTACCCGCCGCGTCATCCGAATTGAAAATACCGGTTCCATCACCGCCGTTACCACCCGTACCAGTACCAGTGATAGTGTCATTTCCATCCCCTGTATCCACCAGTACACCCGCATTGAAAATACCGGTTCCATCACCGCCTAAACCGTTAGTGCTGTTACCACCCGTACCAGTACCAGTGATAGTATCATTTCCATACCCTGTATTAAAACTTACCTCTGCATTTTCCACACTAAGATTTCTATTTCTAATGCCAATACCGATTCCACTACCGCCTAAACCGTTAGTGCTGTTACCACCCGTACCAGTACCAGTGATAGTATCATTTCCATCACCTGTATCAAGAAATTCGTATGCATTTTCCTCTGCATTTCTATTTCCAATGCCAATACCGGTTCCATCACCGCCGAAACCGTCAGTGCTGTTACCACCCGTACCAGTACCAGTGATAGTATCATTTCCATCGCCTGTATTTAAAATTTCCCTTGGATTTTCCCCTCCACTAAGACTTCTAATGCCAATACCGATTCCCTCACCGCCTCCACCATCAGTGCTGTTACCACCCGTACCAGTACCAGTGATAGTATCATTTCCATCGCCTGTATTTAAAATTTCCTCTAGATTAGAAGATGCAATTACAAGTGTAATACCGGCTCCATTACCGCCGAAACTATCAGTGCTGTTACCACCCGTACCAGTACCAGTGATAGTATCATTTCCATCGCCTGTATTTAAAATTTCCTCTGTTCCAATACGGATGTCAATACCGGCTCCATTACCGCCGAAACTATCAGTGCTGTTACCACCCGTACCAGTACCAGTGATAGTATCATTTCCATACCCTGTATTAAATTTTTCTTCTGTTCCAATACCGATTCCACTACCGGCGGAACTATCAGTGCTGTTACCACCCGTACCAGTACCAGTGATAGTATCATTTCCATCGCCTGTATTCACCAGTCCACCGGAATTGAAAATACCAGTCCCATCACTGCCGTTACCAATACCAATACCAGTACCAATAATAGTGTCTTTTTCCGAACCTGTATTTATTTCGCCATCGAAATTACTGATACCGATTCCACTAATACCCTCAGTCCCATCACTGCCGTTACCAGTACCAGTACCAATACCAGTACCAATAATAGTGTCTTTTTCCGAACCTGTATTTAGTTCGCCATTTAAATTGCTGATACCGATTCCACTAAAAGCGCCAGTACCAGTACTAATACCAGTACCAGCAATAGTGTCTTTTCCTGAAAGTGTACGAATGAAGCCTCCAGGTAAAATATCAATCCCAATTGCGTCATTTGCATTTGACTCTTCGCCAACTATGGTGTCACGAAAGGGAGTGCCGATAATATTGGGTGGAACAGTAAGTCTAGGCATAATTGAAATCCTCTCAATTAGTTAGTATCTTTGGTTGGCGTTGTTGCGTGAATATGGAAAATGGTAAATTTTACCTATCGCCTATGTTCTCTCACTGCCTAGTCCAACGATGAAGACGAAAGCTCAGTACAAAGTTAGGAATTGGAACGCTTACGATGCAGCATTAAAGCTTCGAGGCAGTATAACCTTCTGGGTAAACGAAGAGATAATAGAGCAGTGGCGCAACCAGCAGAAAACTGGGAAAAAAGGAGCATCGAATTATTACAGTGATGTGGCAATCGCCACAATGGGGACAATTCAATCGGTATTTCATTTAGCTGGGTGGCTTGCCGAGGGGTTTTTAGAATCGCTGTTTATGCTTATGGGGATTGAGCTAGCAGTGCCGGATCACTCTACCCTAATTCACTTTGTTCAGTTACAGAATCTTTTCCTCAATTCCCCACCCATCAACCTCTGGTATAGTGGGTAGGGAATTGAGGCTTTGCGTTAGATTTTTGAACTATCTAAGCGAAAAAATAAACAAAATCATTACGTGAGAGGCTTGTGACATTCTCTACTTTTGCCAATAAGTCAGTTTGAGTCGAGTCACTAAAAATATTTAAAGTAGTATTGTTAGCAGGGTCTACACCAAAGTAGAGTTTATGGAAAAATAAACCACAAGAAAGACCAATCCGATCTTCTCCTGGTCGAAAATCTTTAATGATGTTGTAGTCCATGTCACCACTTGGGCTTGGGATCACACCTTTCTGCACAACGAAGATATCACGCCCTGTGATTACCCCAGTCCCTAGAAACTCTGCGTCCCCCCACATGGTGTTGACCCCACCAGAGGCGATTAATATATCATCTCCACCTCTGGTGTTATCGCGCATGGTTCCAGCATCGCCGTAGAGTCTGTTATTATTCCCAGTAGCCCTGAGCTGATCGTTGCCACCTCTGGTGTTGTTCGTCATAAGACTAGCATCGCCGGAGAGTCTGTTATCATTCCCAGTAGCAGTGAGCTTATCATCTCCTCCTATGGCGTTGTCGTACATCAAAAGAGTATCGCCGTAGAGAGAGTTAAAATTCCCGGTAGCAGTGAGCTGATCGTTGCCACCTCTGGCTTTTCCCGACATTTCTAAAGTATCGCCGGAGGAAAAGTTATCATTCCCGATAGCAGTGAGCTGATCGTTGCCACCTCTGGCGTTGTCGCGCATAAAAGCAGCATCGCCGTAGAGAGAGTTATCATTCCCGGTAGCGGTGAGTGTATCGTTGCCACCTCTGGTGTTGTCGAACATATCGAAAGTATCGCCGGAGGAAAAGTTATCATTCCCGGTAGCGGTGAGTGTATCGTTACCACCTCTGGCGTTGTCTAACATTCTACCTCTAGCATCGCCGAAGAGAAAGTTATTATTCCCGGTAGCAGTGAGGTTATCATTGCCACCTCTGGTGTTGTCGTACATAAAAACAGTATCGCCGTAGAGTTCGTTAAAATTCCCGGTAGCAGTGAGCTTATCGTTGCCACCTCTGGTGTTGTCGTACATAAAAACAGTATCGCCGTAGAGAAAGTTATCATCTCCAGCAATCTCTATGCGGTCGTTCCCACCTCTTTGATTGTCATTTAGCTCACCATCAGTATCTCCATAAACCCGAGAATCACTAATGGCACTGGGGAAAGGGGGTAGAGTTGGGGTAAAGTCTTGAGGTTTCCTATCGTTACCAAGTGTTCCTACATAAGTGGTCATAATCGTATATCCTCTTATTTTTCAAAGAATGTCAGTTGAAAATTACCTTGATTAGGTAATAAAAATATTGAAATTATTTTGAGATTCTGGCGAGCCTTTTCAAATGTGGAAAACACCTTTGAAAAGACTTGTTATATAGGACTCATATTTGATTTCTGAAAACCAAATTGGCTAGAAACTTACTATACAGAGTTTTGTTTCTCAGTATACTTAGCAAGATTTAAGTACGATTCCTATATATAAAATGAAAGCTAACAAATCTTTAATTAGTCAATTTGGCTAAATTATTATGTATTAATTACAGGTTGCATGGTAGCCAATTTGGCAATTATTAATTTTGGCGGAAAGTAGCAAAAATACCGTTGTCGAATTCATTAAAAGGGGGTTTTTGAAAATTTTTGTTGAGCAGTTCCCACGATAGTACAAAGATTTCCAACGTTAAGAAATATTTCGCCTACGCTATCTGCACCCGGACTGTCTAATCAGTACATGTAAGCTTATGCACTAACAATTTTAGTAGGATTCAAGCTTTTAAATCAGTAGTTATATACTAATAAGACAGTCAGGGTATCTGCTCCATGTGTCAAGAGGCTATCCCATCGGCAAAGATGATTTTTTCAAAGCCAGTTATGGTCATTGTGATTAAGTCTCCGTTGTTATTGAAAATGATGGAAGTTGGGTTATTTCCGCCTGGGATAATACCAGAAAACGTGAATTCAATGGCACGAAAATCGCTCAAATCAAGAGTGTCAAAACCGCTTCCAGCATTAACAGTTGCATCACCAAACCCTTTGAAGTAGTCATTTCCACTACCCAAATTAAATATCCCTCCGCCACCGATAGTAACTCTTTGTTGAACTCCATTGATGTCACTAGTAGCAACAACTCTGTCATTGCCATCACCAGTGTTGATGGTTCCGTCTCCAAAAATACCGTATATTACACCACCAACTTTTGTTGTTGCCTGTCCAGTTAGGGTGTCATGACCCTCATCTGTGTCAATCACCCCGTTATTGAAAATACCATAGGCAGTGCTGCCTGCTCCTAAACTGTTGGCAGAACCGGTAATCTTATCATTTCCAGCACCTGCAAGTATCGTGTCTTTGTTATCAATGCCATACGCAGTACCATTAGCAGCTTCAGCAATACCAATAATCTCGTCATTTCCAGCCTTTGCGTCTATCGTGCCGTTGTTATAAATGCCTATGGCAGTATCATTAGTAGCTTTAGCAATGCCAGTAATCTTGTCATTTCCAGCGCCCCCATCTATCAGACCATCGTTAAAAATGCCATAGGCAGTATCTATTGAAGTCTCATTATTAACAATAGCAATGCCTTTTATTTCATCATTTCCTGTACCTGCAAGTATCGTACCTCTGTTATCAATGCCAAAGGCAGTACCATTAGTAGCTTCAACAATACCAATAATCTTGTCATTGCCAGCCTTTGCGTCTATCGTGTCGTTGTTATAAATGCCTATGGCAGTATCATTAGTAGCTTTAGCAATGCCAGTAATCTTGTCATTTCCAGCACCCCCATCTATCAGATCATTGTTTAAAATGCCAAAGGCAAAATCGTTAGTAGCAGTAGCAATGCCAGTAATTTTGTCATTTCCAGCACCCCCATCTATCAGACCATCGTTAAAAATGCCATAGGCAGTATCTATCGAAGTCTCATTATTAACAATAGCAATGCCTTTTATTTCATCATTTCCTGTACCTGCAAGTATCGTGCCTCTGTTATCAATGCCATAGGCAGTACCATTAGTAGCTTTAGCGATGCCAATAATCTCGTCATTTCCAGCCTTTGCATCTACTGTACCTGTATTAGAAATAGCTACGATGGGACTCTCATTAATGTTCCCAATATATTTGTTATAAACATCATCAGACTTTTGTGTAAAGTTAAATTTAGTTAAATCAAAAACTGCCATTTTATTTCCTCTTTTCAAAGAATTACAATTGAAAATTACCTTGATTAGGTAATAAAAATATTGGAATTATTTTGAGATTCTGGCGAGTCTTTTCCAATGTGGAAAACACATTTAAAAAGGCTTGTCATATATAAAACGAAAGCTGACTTATTAAGTATAAGCTAGTGTTTCAACGAACAAATTTAAGGCTTTCGACGCTAGAAGTAAACATATCAGTGAAGATGCTCATTACCGTTCGCTCTCGTAGCTTAATATTACCATTAACTGACATCCCAGATTGTAGAAATACTTTACGACCATTAATAGAAATTGATTGTTGTTCCAGCCGTACCTTAGCAGGAAATCGATAGAAAGGATAAATTTGATCTGGTGGTAATGCATCACCCGCATTTTTCACAAGCTTCAGGCGTTTGATGGAGCAGAGGGGAAAACAGGGCAAACGCATCTAAAGTATAAAAATCCTTTAATAGCAAGGGTTTGGGCGTTTTATAATTTAGCCTATTTTTTCATCAATATCCTTATGCACCAAGGGTTTCAGGTTTTGCGTGCGTTCGCCCTGGTAGCTGACTATGTTAAAACCTTTTTTTCTATATTTTGGTGGTTTTGGTTTGTTTGCCAGTTCACCACGTCTATAGAACCCATTTGAGATATCAAGAAGCGGCTGCAAGCCGCTTAAGCATTAGCCTAACAAAGTAGAGGTTAATCTTAGTTGTTGCATGAGATAGAGTTCGCTCAAAGTTCTTTACTAGACTTTTGCAACGCTCCATCCAAGCATTCGAGCGTTCTATTACCCATCGAGCCACCGCTGGCACAAATCCAGATTTTCCTTGGGCTGTCTTCTCTTGTTTCGAGGGCTTTGTCGAAAACTCAAACCTGATTTTTGTCATGATCTGAAGATAAACCTTCTCCAATGCTTCAATCAAATAGTCAATGTGATAACCATGGTCTAGGAGAATAGTAATCTTGGGAATAGTAACGGGTTTTGATTTGAAATAATCGATGTTGAGCGTCAACATCTCAATCAATCCCGCATCATCTGAAACATTGGCTTTTGTGCAGTGAGTAAAGAAGGGAAACCCAAGGGTATCAACGGCTAGATGCCTTTTAATCCCATTTGTTGCTTTGTAGAAACAAAATCCTTTCGGCTCCACACTCGCATTGCAGGTATTTTTCACAGCTTGGGAGTCAATGATGATTAACGTCGTCCACTTGGGCTTTTTTTTACCTGCTCACGTACTTGTTCATGTAAAGTGTTCATGAGTTGCTCAATTACGCCTGCACTTCGCCACTGTTTGTAGTGCCAATACACTGTTGAGTAGGGAGGTAAGTATGAAGGGCAAGTCTTCCCAATTGCAACCATTCTTGAGTTGATAGAAAATACCATCAAGGATCTCTCGCTTTGTCCAATTACTTGGTCGTGTCCGCTTCTTGGTCGGTAATATCTGAGGCAACAGTGGTTCAAGGATTTCCCATTCTGCATCAGTGAGGCTGCTGGAATACGTCATCGTGGATGGATTAAAGGGTTGTGTGTACCTTAATTCAGTCCCGTAAAGATGTCAAATGGATTCTATAAGAAGCATTAAGCTGCTTAAAAGATGCAAACGACTCATACACAGCACGGCATAACTGTTGTGCTGCTTGAGAGTACAGGGTTTGAAAGTGACGGGTTGATTTCATCTCACTATCTAGCTCAAATTTGGTTATATAGCGTTTCGCCTTGAACCATATTTGACGAGCGTAGTAGATAGCGTAATTTGATAATTTATTTGATTCTGAACAAATAAATTCTAAAATTGATTTTAAGTCTTTGTCAGCATAAATCAATACTTGTTGACAACCGTACAAATAAATCACCCCCTTATTGTTAATAATCAACCAATCAATTAGCTATTCCTTGTGTTAAGGTCTCGTGGATTAAGCTCAATCTATTCGGCTATTTGCTTGTATCGCCCGCATAAATTACGGGGGATTTATGCATCACGAGTCTACCAATTTCAACTGTTTGTTGATTGGCAGTTTTGATTTATGGACATCATTTTATCTGGAGAGATACTCAATTGCAACTCATATGCAACTCAGATGCAACTTGAAAGTATTGGACAAATATAAGCTGATACATGGCTAAATCTGCACTGCAATCATGGCGATGCTTTTTGGCAAGCCGTCTGGTGCGTCATGCCAGACTGGAGGACGCGGAAGGCTCAACTGAAATCTTGGGAAGGGCGGGGGTAATCAGGAGAAGGTAAGCCAGGAGCGATCGCCTGATTGGTTTTTCTTTGTTCTATGCCGAGCTTGAGCTTTCTCCAGTTATGACAGCAGCTGCAATTAAATGTGCCAGACGTAAAGCTTCTGGTACTTTGCCACAGTCAGTTAAGCGTTGAAGCACTCCAGCTATGACATCAGGTTCTTCACCGCTAACTTGGAAGAAAAACGGTGAATAGTTATAAATTGGGCCAGCTTGCTGTAAAAGTTTGTGTCGCTCCTTGAAGTTTGGCAGACGACTCATCGCCTCTTCAACAGCAGCTAAATCAGGTTGGCGACGCATGACAGTAACGCAAGGTAATTGCAGGTTATTGGCTAGTTCTGGAAGATTGCCAAGATTAAACCCACCAAAGCCAATTCTATCTAAGAGCAAAATATGTAGTTGCGGTAAAAACTTTCTTCCGATCAACAACTTGCAGATCACTTCTGTGGCATCAAAACCATCTTGTTGTACTTGACCCCACACCATACCTTCAAATCGGGTTCCCGCACACACTACCCCAGCTATAGAAACATTGCCACCAGCACCCCGAATGAAAGGAGCATCATCAAAACCGATAACGCGAATAGTACGATTGAGTCTAAGTAAAGATTCAAGGTTCATTAAGTGTTTGGTGGCTAAAGTGGCAATTCCTCTACCTTTTTACTCTTACCACCAACTGACCACCGAGAATTTCAAATGATTTAAATTTGGTGCAACTGTCTATATCAATGCTTTCGGAGGTCAGGTGATTACTAGTTTGTACTTAGATGCACATTTGAATAATCCTTTTGACTTAAGACAACCAACCTATTAGCTGAACTAAAATCGCTTGACTATTATGACGGATGTATTCTGGAGGAGTGAATTTTTATCTTTAATTCCCTTCCTGATAACTTAGTGGTGTTGATTGCGATCGCTTTGAGGTTATTTAGATCAGCGATCGCATCTCAAAAAAACCCCTCCTGACTGCCGTAGATTTACTTGCAGCAGTCCAGAAGGTTACATTAATCACTAGGATAAAAGATGATACCATAGAACAAAACAATTCCAAAACACAACTGGCGCTCCACAGCAATTCTCATTATGACAATGATTCTCAAAATTTTAAGTGTAAAACTAACTGATAGAAGCTGATATCTATTGAAAATATTGCTAAATAATAAATTGAAAGTATGTGTGGCTATTTAAAACAAATTAATAGGTACAAGAATTTACCATGTAATATATGGAAATCTACCTGATTCCATGTATTACACAAAATTGTGAATATTCTCAAAAAATAATATTTTCAGCTTGTGTTGGGATGAAACTTCAACTCCAGTCCTTGGATCATAAAATCGAGTAGATTATCCCAACTATCAAAGTAAAGATAACGAGTTAAAGCTCGTAAATCATCAAAAAAAGTCTTGCGCGTTGGTAAATGCTGGCGAATAAATTGATATTTTTCCGAAGTGAGGTCAAGTAGAGTATGAAATAGAAATGCCAGAATATTAAAGGTTGCTAATAGAGAAGATAAATGGTTTTTACCATGTCCGAAGTTGTGTTCTAAGTTATAACCCTTAGTCTTTAGTGTATTGTTATTTTCGTTTTCAACCTTCCATCTTGTGCGGCCAGCCGATACAATTTCCTCGACGTTAATATCAGTAATTTGATGATTTGTGGCAAAGCTATTTTTGTAAATTAGCGTACCATCATCACGAGTGATAGTTAACTCGCACCAGTTGACGAATAAAGCATCTTCTCCATCCAGTAAGGGAATTTGATTGACGTAGCGGTAGTTATGAATCTCATAGATTTTGCCTTTCCAATGTTTGATACTGAATGTATCAAGAGGCATTCCTTCTAACCATTCATAGAGTGTTTTATGAGATTTTGGCTGGCACACCAAAATGAAATTTAGCTTTTCTTGTAAAAGTAGTTCGCACAATGGTTGATGACAATAAAGATCATCTCCTAAGATGGTAATGTCAAGAGATGCATACTGTTGACCATATTTTTTAATCCAACGCTTTGCAGCTGCATTTTCACAATCTTGCTTTTGGTATCCATCTTGAGGCACTACAAATTCTGGTATCAAGGGGATGACTTTGGAATTACCAGAACAAACAATTACTGGCGTTACCACTGCATGAAAATACTGTATTGTTCCGTTTCTAAAAGTTCTACTTGAACAATGTTGACATTGAATTTGATTAGAGCAGAAATATTCTGTCCCATCCAAGGCTATCAATAAATTATTTTTCAAAGAGCGAAACGCTTCCAGGTTTTTACCTTGCTCCAATGCTCTAAAAATCTCATAAAACACCGGAAATACTACAGATGGTTCCACATCATCCAGCAAGTCTCTGATATGGTTATCTGTGGGAATCTGATGTACTCCAAATAAGCTTTGAGCATTGTTATGCCCTTTTTTCTGTGCCATTGACTTTTGATGAGCCAGAAATGAAGGACTTTGAGTAAAAAATACTGAAAATGCGCTTAATGCTGCATCGCTCATCTGATAATACTTGTTTTTACCTGTTCGTTTATCAGGTAAATCTTTCAGGATTGAGTGAAAGTATTGCACTATTTCATCAAAAATTCCTGGCTGATTCAAAAAAGCCCCTGCACTTACGAGTTAAAGGATATAAAAACCATACCTTTAACTGAAAACTTTGCATAGATGACAGTGATAGTGACAATCATTCTCATAATGAGAATTGCTGGACTGAAATTCTCACTACAGTTTCATGCGAATTAATCGTTTAACCTATAAACCTTCAATCCGTATTGGTATCATTGGTGCTGGATGCGCTGGTTTAACAGCTGCCGAAGAATTACATGATCTTGGATATAAAAATATCACCATCATTGATGCCAAAAATCGCGTAGGTGGTAAA
>NZ_JACJSH010000047.1:0-56106 GCF_014698055.1 Nostoc sp. FACHB-133 | reverse complement strand
ATACCCTTAAACGGCTGCCCATATACCTGTTACCGTGGTAGATACATTATGTGTATTTACTTATCTTTACACAATTTGGTTTTTTCACCCTGTCCTACTTATGCAATGTTTATTCAGATAACTTCGCAATACTTTAGTTAGTCAAAAAGTTAAACGTTTCTCTTTGATTCTAATTGAAACTTATCTATTTCTCCAAATCCTCCCTGGAAAAGAGGCTGGCAAACAAACTTGCCTTGGCAGGATATTATTTTCTTTCGTTAGCGGATTGTAAAATTAGCATTATTGATAGCTTTTACTATTAAAAAATATTAATTATTTTATAAAGCTAGTATAAATTTACCTATAAATCTACTGTTACATAGCAATCTCATGAAATATCCTGAACGGTAGTTGACATTATTTATGGTAAATATTACCATAAATAAAAGAAGCAGCTTGTAAGGAATCTCTTGCATGACAACTTTGCCAGATTTGGACTATGTATATAAACAGCAAAGCCAGCAGAACCAGGAACTAAACCTCTCGGCTGATGACTACAGCTTGCTGACCGATCTTTACCAATTGACGATGGCAGCTTGTTACACAGGCGAAGGGATCGAACAACGACGGGCCAGCTTTGAGTTGTCTGTCAGACGATTGCCAGAGGGTTTTGGTTATTTAATTGCAATGGGGCTGACGCAGGCATTGGAATATTTAGCCAAAATCCGCTTTAGTGCCGCGCAAATTGCGGCATTACAAGCAACGGGAATTTTCGCTCATGCAGGCGATCGCTTTTGGTCACTTTTAGCTGAGGGGAAATTTACTGGTGATGTTTGGGCAGTACCAGAAGGGACGGCTGTATTTGCAAATCAACCACTTTTACGAGTAGAAGCACCACTTTGGCAAGCGCAATTAGTAGAAACTTATTTGCTGAATACGATTAATTACCAGACTTTGATTGCCACAAAAGCAGCACGGTTAAGGGATGTAGCGGGAGAATCAGCAACACTTTTAGAATTTGGCACAAGACGAGCATTTAGCCCCCAAGGGTCTTTGTGGGCGGCGCGGGCGGCGTTGGCAGGTGGGTTAGATTCCACCTCAAATGTGTTAGCAGCGCTACAACTGGGACAACAGCCAAGTGGTACGATGGCGCACGCCCTGGTGATGGCATTGTCAGCAATAGAAGGCACTGAAGAACAAGCTTTTAGTGCATTTCATCGATATTTTCCGGGTGCGCCGTTGCTGATTGATACTTACGATACCGTTGCTGCTGCCCAGCGCTTGGCCGAAAAAGTAAATTCCGGGGAAATGCAATTAACAGGAGTGAGATTGGACTCAGGAGATTTAGTTACCTTATCAAAGCAGGTGCGATCGCTCCTTCCCAATGTGCCAATTTTTGCCAGTGGCGACTTGGATGAGTGGGAAATTGCCAGATTAAAAGCTGCTGGGGCTGAAATTGATGGTTACGGATTGGGAACCAGATTAGTTACAGGTTCGCCTGTAAATGGAGTCTATAAACTTGTAGACATTGATGGTATCCCAGTGATGAAGCAGTCAAGTGGTAAAGTTACTTATCCAGGGCGCAAGCAGATTTTTCGTTCGTTTACAGGAGGTAAGGTAAAAGCAGACAGGTTGGGACTCTTAGGTGAAATTCCTTTGGATGAAGAACCTCTATTGCAATTGGTAGTGCAAGAGGGTCAACGGGTGCAACCGTTAGAGTCTTTAGCAACAATTCGTCAACGTACCGCAGCCTCAGTTGCCAGTTTGCCACAACAAACACGGCGTTTGGATCATCCTGTGGGTGTAGAAGTGGAGATTTCTGAGGCGTTACGGGTGTTGACTGAAGAGACTAAGAAACGAACCGCAGAGGCACAGAGAACACAGAGGTAAAATTACTCTTTCAGTATGTCTTAATTACGAACTACGAATTACGAATTACGAATTACGAATTACTATGAGAGTTGCTTTGTTTGGTACTAGTGCTGATCCACCAACTGCGGGACATCAAAAAATTCTGAGTTGGTTGTCTGAGCGTTATGATTGGGTAGCGGTTTGGGCGGCGGATAATCCGTTTAAGTCTCATCAAACACCCTTAGAACATCGGGCGGCAATGTTGCGACTGTTAATTGCGGATATAGACGCGCCAAGGCACAATATTGCTTTGGAACAAGAATTAAGTAGCTTCAGAACACTGGAAACAGTAGAAAAAGCCAAGCTTACTTGGGGTGAAGACGCTGAATTGACGTTGATTATTGGTTCAGATTTACTGAGTCAGCTACCACGTTGGTATCGCATTGAAGATTTGTTACAGCAAGTGCAACTGCTTATTGTACCGCGACCCGGATATGTAATAGATGAGTCTAGTTCAGAGGTAGTACAAAAGCTGGGAGGGAAAATTGCGATCGCAAGTCTGACCGGTCTAGATGTTTCCTCAACAGCGTACCGCGAACATGGAGATTCTCAAGCCCTCACAGCCCCTGTAGTTGCCTATATTAATCGAGAGCATTTGTACGAATGCCAGGACGTTCACCAAAAAAGATACCAACTCCGTTAAACCAACAACCTTTGGCCGATTTCAAGGTTGGTGTTGATAATGTAATTTTTTCTGTAGATACTGTACAAAATCGGCTGTTAGTTCTACTAGTAATGCGACAGCAAGAACCATTTTTAAATCATTGGAGTCTTCCCGGTACTTTAGTGCGTCCCGGAGAGTCTTTAGAAGATGCCGCTTATCGCATTATGGCGGAGAAAATTAAGGTCAACAATCTGTATTTAGAACAACTGTATACATTTGGCGGGCCGAATCGCGATCCACGGGAAGCAACTGATAGTTATGGTGTGCGTTATCTATCAGTTAGTTACTTTGCCCTAGTGCGATTTGAAGAAGCCGAATTGATTGCCGATCGCATGACTGGCATAGCTTGGTATCCAGTAAAACAAGTGCCGCAATTAGCTTTTGACCATAATGAAATTCTGGCTTATGGACACAGGCGATTGCGAAATAAATTAGAGTATAGCCCGGTGGCTTTTGAAGTCTTACCAGAAATGTTCACCTTGAATGATTTATATCAGTTATACGCCACAGTTTTAGGTGATAACTTTTCCGATTATTCTAATTTTCGGGCGCGTCTACTCAAGTTAGGTTTTTTATGCGATACCGGAATTAAGGTATCACGGGGTGCTGGTCGTCCGGCTAGTTTGTATAAGTTTGACGCGGAAGCTTTTGCTCCCTTAAAAGATAAACCTTTGGTGTTTATTTAACCAATCACTTTTCAGAGTCAAAAGTCCTAAGTAACCTATTTTGACCCTTGACAAATGACTAATGACCAATGACTAATGACAAATAATATGAAAATTGCGATCGCTCAAATTAATCCTACTATTGGTGATTTGCTTTTAAATGCCCAAAAAATCCTAGAGGCGGCACAACGCGCAGCATCTAGCGGTGCGCGTTTGTTGTTGACACCAGAACTTTCTTTATGTGGCTATCCACCACGAGATTTATTACTAAATCCTAGTTTTGTGGAAGCGATGGGCATTACTTTACAAAACTTGGCTGAGGATTTACCACCAAATTTAGCTGTGTTGGTAGGAACTGTTGAACCGAACCCCAATGCACATATTAGTGGCGGTAAAACCTTATTTAACAGCATGGCTTTGTTAGAGAATGGCAAAGTACAGCAAGTTTTTCACAAGCGACTTTTGCCTACTTATGATGTATTTGATGAACGTCGCTATTTTGAACCAGGTTTGCAAGCTAATTATTTTACTTTAGATAATATCGATATTGGTGTAACTATTTGCGAAGATTTATGGAACGATGAGGAATTTTGGGGCAAACGGAGTTACGCAGTAAATCCAATTGCTGACTTAGCAATTCTGGGTGTAGATTTGATTGTCAATTTGTCTGCTTCGCCCTACACTGTCGGCAAGCAACAGTTTCGAGAAACAATGCTCAGTCATAGTGCAGTGCGTTTTCAACAACCGATTATTTATGCTAACCAGGTTGGCGGAAATGACGATCTAATTTTTGATGGGCGGAGTTTTGCCTTAAATCGTCAAGGTGAAATTATGTCTCGCGCCTGTGGCTTTGATACCGATTTAATGGTAGTTGAATTTGATGAGGTACAAAGCGATTTACTATTGGGTTCTGTAGCACCTGTCTATGAATCAGAAGATGAAGAAATTTGGCAAGCTTTGGTTTTAGGAGTGCGAGATTATGCTCGGAAGTGTCGCTTTTCTAAAGTAGTGTTGGGTTTAAGTGGTGGGATTGACTCGGCAATAGTAGCTGCGATCGCAACAGCTGCACTTGGTAAAGAAAATGTCTTGGGTGTTCTCATGCCTTCCCCTTACAGTTCGGAGCATTCCATCAGTGATGCTTTGGCATTAGCCGAAAATTTGGGGATTAAGACTAATCTTTTACCAATTGGCGAGTTAATGCAAGGCTTCGATCAAACATTAGGTGATTTGTTTGCGGGTACTGAGTTTGGAATAGCTGAGGAGAATATCCAATCTCGGATTCGCGGTAATTTATTAATGGCGATCGCTAATAAATTTGGCTATCTGCTTTTATCTACCGGTAACAAGTCAGAAATGGCAGTTGGTTACTGTACTCTCTACGGCGATATGAATGGCGGGTTAGCGGTAATTGCAGATGTACCTAAAACTCGCGTGTATTCACTTTGTCATTGGTTAAATCGCCATAATGAAATCATCCCGCAAAACGTCTTGACTAAAGCACCCAGCGCCGAACTCAAACCAGGCCAAGTGGATCAAGACTCTCTACCGCCTTACGAAATTTTGGACGATATTTTGCAACGCCTGGTTCACAACCACCAATCAGCAGTACAGATTGTTGCAGCCGGTCACGATCCGGTGATTGTAGATAGAGTAATCCAAATGGTGGCGCGGGCTGAATTTAAACGGCGACAAGCACCCCCAGGTTTAAAAATCACCGATCGCGCCTTTGGAACCGGTTGGCGAATGCCAATTGCTAGTAACTGGGTTGGTGTCAAAAAGGCTTATCAGGCTAAAACTACAGCTACACCTAACCTTAGTTTGTTGTGATGGACAAGATGCTCATCCGCAAATCAAGTAATTAGTTATCAACCTCTCCCTGTCTTGAACTTTTATTAAAGTCTGTCCTTCTCCGATGCGGAGAGGGACAGGTTTTGCGTAGTAAAATCTTTTTTACGCCAACGCCACAAACTTTCTAACCACCTTATAGTATTTGTAAAAATATAAAAAGTATTTAGTCGTTATCTTCAACTTGATATGAGCGTAGCAGATTTGTTTCCAACCTTGCACAACCTATCTCGTGCAGATAAACTCAAGGTCATGCAGTTTTTAGTTCAAGAACTGGCGACTGAAGAAGAAGCATTGTCGTTACAGCCAGGAGTCACTTATCATGTGTGGTCTCCCTATAATTCTCATGAAGCTGCTAATAAACTAGCCGCACTGTTAGAAGAAGACAGACAGGTAAACGATGCTTAATTCACAAAGATTTCCCTTCGTTGAAAGTCGTGATGTGTTCGGGGATATCGATGCAGTGCCAATATTACCTATGACGTTAAGCTACAAAAATTCTGTCGTTAACGTTTCAGGTTTATTGGATACTGGAGCTAGTATTAATGTTTTACCTTACAGTATAGGTATTCAGTTAGGGGTAGTTTGGGAAGAACTAACAACCTCAGTGCAACTGGCTGGAAACCTAGCACCAGTTGAGGCAAAAGGGTTAGTTGTATCTGCTCAAATAGCCAGTTTTGAACCAGTGCGATTGGTGTTTGCTTGGAGTCTCACGGATAATGTGCCGTTACTTTTAGGACGCATGAATTTTTTCTTGGAATTTGATGTCTGCTTTTATCGTTCGTAGATGGCGTTTGAACTGTCTTCTAAGTCGTAGATCCAATCGCTTCACCTCAAAGCTTCATCATTCCACCTCTGAACTCGAAAGTTGCACCTTTGAACATAAGTTGTCGAGTTAAAAGAGCGATCGCTTGACCTTTAACCCTCGAAGTTGCACCTTTTATCCTCGAAGTTGCGCCTTTAACCCTCAAAGTTGCACCTTTAACCCTCATCATTCTGCTTCTGAACTTAAAGGTTGTATTTCAGAACAAAAATTATCGAGTCAAAAGGGCGTAGGTCTAGCCAGTCGGAGACATTGCTTAATCTCTAAACCCAAGCAATAGGTTATTTTTACTCATCTAAACGCTGTGCGATCGCATTCAGCAATATCTCAAAGTCTGATTCGCTATGAATATCAGGGGTGAGCGTGTTCATATCTTTTAGCAGGTTAGTCAGTTCTGCGATCGTGTTGCGAATCTCGGTGTATTGGTCAATTTCTTCACGAAATCCCTGCAAATTAGCTGCACTAACTTCTCTCATACCTTCGTCTAATTCTTTAATTTCGTCTTCCCAATGCTTAATATATTTAAGTCTTGCAACAGGTTTATAAATTTGGGCATCTGCTAACACAATCGGGAAAATTCGATTATAAAACTCTCCATTTTTAGCAATTTGCACTAGCTCAAACATGCAATTGGGAGATTTTAAATACTTGTCACTAATAACTGCGATCGCACATTTACCGCGTCCAATCCGTTCCATAAAGGCTTTAATTAGTCCTTTGTAGCCCAAATCGCGTTTATCGCGGATGATTTTGATTCCTTTTGCCTGCAAAGTCTCATCCAGTTGATTGACAAATTGCTCACTTTCTCCACCCCAAGCATAAGAAAGAAAAATTTCCTTCTCGAATTCTGGTGTAAATGGACGAGTTATTATGCAATTTTCTTCTTGATCCTGTTCACGCTGTCGTTCCTGTCGTTTTTCTTTGAGTTCGATGCCATCAAGCAGTTGTCGAGCATTCAACGGTTCTATCAAACCTGGGGGAATGATAGGTAAGTTCTTCTCTTCATAAACGAGCAGGTTTTTGTAGTCCACAACAATATTCGGGTGTCCCGGAATCGGTACTTTCTCTTCTGGTAGCAACCCTTTAATAGTTTGATGGATGGCATAAAACTGAGAACGGATCATTGCTAGCAATTCTCGTCGAGTAGAGGTTGAGCCGCTAATGGTGATGAAGATTTTGCGGTCTTCCTGATCGCTTTTGACAAGTGCCCTATTATCAAGATGTTTGAGAACAATGCCGCTACGCCACCAAGTCTGGCGATCGCTATTATGGTGCATCCGTACAATAAAGCGGGAGATGATACTGTTGGGGAGGACGCTGTAATGATACTGGAATGCCAAACCACTTTCCCAATCGCCTGTAGCGGGTTCTTCTTTAGGCAACAAATCGGGGATGAGAAAGCGATCGCTGTTGCCATCTTCTAGCGGAAAGCAGAGTTCAAACTTCCGCATCATATCGATGATGAATAGTGGCTTATTGCCAGGATAGCGGGATTTATCTAAAATCCGGTTAAGTTGAGTGCGATCCAGAATCCCCCGAAATTCAGTCATCAACCGATTGTCATTGAGGATCTTGTAAACTCCATTCGTGACCCATTCTGGATTTAAAACTCCCATTTCTGCCAAACGCGGATCATCCCGGAAATTTAGAACAATACCAAGTTGATGCAAAAGTTCAATCAGGGTAGTTTGGCTTAATGGATCACTGACCTGCTCCTCCTGGGATAGGCTTTCATATTCACTATAGGGAATGTAGTCCTGTTCCATCTGTTCCAAGCGGGTTTTTACCTGAAACCAGCTTTGAGGTAATGGGTCATGGATGTGATCTAAGTTGGCAATTTGGTTAGTAATAGCTGACTGCAATTGCTCTAAACCTTCCCCAGTCTGACAGGATATAGACATGATGCCTTTAATAGCGGGGTATTTCTGGCACAGACCGCGCTGATCGATGTCGAGGGGATGTTGGTCAATCTTATTGCCAACAATCAAAATAGGGGAATCGTTGCTAAAACTCTGAATAATCTTGAGCCAGTATTCTAGTTTGTTTTGCAGTTCATCTACGCGAGAATCAAGTACTAGCAGATAAAGACTGCGTTTAGTAAGAAAGAACTGGTGGGTGGCGTGCATGATTTCTTGTCCCCCAAAGTCCCACACGTTGAGCCGGATTAACTGATTGTTGACAGGAATCTGCCAGTTTCTGATATTGATGCCTTCAGTCTTGCGTTCGTGGGGATTGTAGTAATTATCGATTAGCCGTTTAACAAGAGAGGTTTTACCAACACTACCTTGACCAACTAGTAGCATTTTGGCTTCATTGAGAGGTTTTTTCTCTTCTTTCTGAAGTTGGAAAAAATAGTTGAGAATCATAGATGGCTCACCAGGATTTCTCCGAAGATCCGCTGCTCCTAAAATTTCAGGTGGAATAGGAAGTTTGTTACCTCTTAGGTCTAATCTTTTGAGCTTGGTGAGTTGCCAGATTTCTTTAGGTAGTGTGTCCAAGAGATTGTTGCGAAGGTTTAACCTGCTCAGTTCAAAAAGCTGCTCAATCCCATCAGGCAGCATTTTTATTCGTCCATCACGTAGGTCAAGTACAGTCAAGTTGGTAAGTTTCCATGTTTCTACAGGTAAAGTTTCTAGCCTACTATTACTAAGCTTGAGTTCTTCTAATTTAGTAAGTTGACCAATCTCTGCTGGCAGCGTTGTCAGTGGATTGTTGTTGAGGTCAAGCTCACGGAGGTTTATGAGTTGACCAATCTCTGCTGGCAGTGTCATTAGTTGATTGTTGCTGAGGCCAAGCCCACTGAGGTTAGTGAGTTGACCAATCTCTGCTGGCAGTGTCATTAGTTGATTGTTGCTGAGGCCAAGCATACTGAGGTTAGTAAGTTGACCAATCTCCGCTGGCAGTATTGTCAGTTGATTGTTGTGAAAACCAAACCCCCTGAGGTTAGTAAGTTGACCAATCTCCGCTGGCAGTGTCGTTAGTTGATTGTTGCTGAGAGCAAGCCCAATGAGGTTAGTGAGTTGACCAATCTCTGCTGGCAGCGTTGTCAGTTGATTGTTGCGGAGGTAAAGCTCACGGAGGTTTATGAGTTGACCAATCTCTGCTGGCAGCGTCGTCAGTTGATTCAAGTCGAAGTAAAGCCCACTGAGGTTAGTGAGTTGACCAATCTCTGCTGGCAGCGTTGTCAGTTGATTCAAGTCGAGGTAAAGCTCACTGAGGTTAGAGAGTTGACCAATTTCTGCTGGCAACGTTGTCAGTTGATTTGAGAAGAGATAAAGCATACTGAGGTTGGAGAGTTGACCAATCTCTGCTGGCAGCGTTGTTAGTTCATTGTTGCCGAGGTAAAGTTTCCTGAGTTTGATAAGTTGACCAATCTCTGCTGGCAATGTCGTCAGTTGATTCGAGTGGAGATTAAGCTCACTGAGGTTGGAGAGTTGACCAATCTCTACTGGCAGCGTTGTTAAGCCTTTGTCAGAAAGGTCTAATTCTGTCACCTTGTCTCTGACAGCTTGTTCAATAATTTGCAGCAGTTCTTCGTTAGTCATTTCGGGTTTTACAGAGGCGATGCCTGACGACGAGTTGCTGCTTAGACGCGCAGCAGAGAAA
Organism: Nostoc sp. FACHB-133; assembly: GCF_014698055.1. Classification (NCBI taxonomy): domain Bacteria; kingdom Bacillati; phylum Cyanobacteriota; class Cyanophyceae; order Nostocales; family Nostocaceae; genus Nostoc; species Nostoc sp. FACHB-133. The sequence continues at coordinate 46,613 of NZ_JACJSH010000047.1, read as the reverse complement.
TTGAGCTAATTAATAATGTAGCCTGTATGAAGTATTGCATTGAAGCAATGTGCGATCTAGCAGCCAGAGAATATTTTTCACATCTTCCAGTACAACTTTATACTCATCATTTTTATGTATATCTTCTAAAAATTACGGAAGAAATTTCATATATATTCCCAATAAATAGTTTTTTCTTGAGTATCATCTCTGTGAATTTTTGCGTACCCAATCATAAATTAATAGTAAAAATTGTGACATTTTGCTTCAGACTGGAGTATTGTTTCAGACAACATCAATTTTTAAAATGATGTTTATACTTAGAAGTGAGTAAATGAAAACAGGTGCATAATGAAACTACAAGATTTCTTGGGAAAAGATGAGAAATGGTCATTTGATGCGATCGCAGATGACGCAGACTTGGCTCGTCAAATTCAGATACTGTTAATCGGCTTAGGTTTGCTGGAACCTCCAGCCGATGGTAAATTTGGCCCTGTTTCTGTGATAGCTCTCAAAAAATTTCAAGAATTAACAAAGACTGAAGAGAGTGGCTTTATAGGAGCAGTCACAGCCAAAAAACTGATTGAAACCAAAATAGACGATCTTCCCAAACCCCCTTTAAAACTAGGCAATGACATCGCTAGTAAGATTGTGAAATATATGACAGCCAAAGGTTATCAGGTATTTACCAATCCCAAAGAATACAACATTGTTTATATAGAGGGTATGAATGGAGACTGGACTCTCAACAGTGATACACCCAATCAATTTAACGATCGCCGGATTGTGATTGAAGTAGTAAATGGTATTCCCAAAATCGTAGATCACTGGGAAGCAACTACAGAACCAGGAAAGTATTACACTTATAACCCGATGAATCCCAAAGGAGCCGCTAGGATTCAATTTGGACAATATAAAGCTTGGGCTGTTGGCACTCACGGCACAGCAGAACCTCACGAAGCATTAGTGCAAGTTGGAGATATCACTGTTTGTAGAGATTTCAACCAAGATTTTAAACGGACTGGCGATAAACTTGATACAGGTGATAATTTTTATGTGAATCAACACTACGGCTTTGATTTTCCCCAGAATGATATTCGTCTTGCGAGCGCGGGTTGTTTAGTGGGACGGACTCGTGAGGGACATAGAGAGTTTATGGCGATTGTTAAACAAGACCGCCGTTATGTCGCTAATCGCAAATATACTTTTTACACTACCGTGATTCCTGGCGATGATTTACTGAAAACGTTTCCAGGATAAGGCAGGATAGCACAGATGTGATGTGCTACCCCAATTTGTCTAACTTTGTTCTTGTGGTTGCCCTATCTGTGCTGTCAGCTTCTCTTTATCTTGTCTGCGTTTTTTGGCGTAAAGTTGAATAGTGACTGCCATCAAAATAATCATGGCAAAAATAGCCCAGGCAGCGATATCTGTAGGGAGATTATTCTTAAATACAGCCAGCAAAACGATCGCTACTAACATAACCGTAGGTGCTTCATTTAAAGCGCGTAATTGCTGACCACTCCAGCCACATTCGCCTACTGCTAACTTCTTCATCAGCCGAGCGCAGTAATGATGATAACCAATTAAAATAGCAACAAACAGCAGTTTTATATGTAACCAGCCCTCTTTTAAAACGTCCGGTTCAGTGGTTAATAAACCGATGGCCATTGCGATCGTCACATACATTCCTGGATTCGTGATGATATAGTAGAGACGCTTTTCCATAATTTGATATTGATTTTTCAATATCGTTTGCGCTGGCTCAGGTTCAAGATTCGCTTCAACGTGATAGATAAAAAGTCGTACTAGGTAGAACAAACCGGCGAACCAAACTACAAATCCGACAATATGAAATGCTTTAAACCAAGAATAAGCCATGAATCATAATCTCCTTTACTTGTAATGGTAATAAAAAGTAGTCAGGAGCCAGAATTCTGAATTCAGAATATTCCACCCGTTCAAGGATGATTTCTCACAAGAAATAACGTTTGAATACTGCCACTTAATCTTCCATTTAGTGGACTACAGTGATGATTTTGCACCCTCTACTAATTGATTCTGACTCCTGAATTCTGACATTCATTTTTATAATATCGATTTTTGCCAAAGGTATATTGTCAATGAGCATCTTTACGACGCACAAAGGGTAAAAGGTCTTCCAAAATCACCTCGTGGTAATGTTCTTGAGGATAATGTCCAACGTTATTAAGTTTTATTAATTCGGTATTTGGTGCTAAATCTGTAAATTTTTGGGCAACGTCTACAGATAACCAAGGGTCAATTACTCCCCATTGAATCAGAATTGGCTGTTGCCATTCTTTAAAACCAGATTCAATTTCGGTCATTGCTGAATCAAGCTGTAAATTGCGAATACTTGATAACAGACTCCGCCCAGATGAAGAACTTTTCAAAAATGGTTTTCGATAAATATCTAATTCCTTATCTCCTATGCGATAACGGCTACCACCTTCTAGAGTTCGGTCAACTAATAAAGGGTCTTGAGTCATTACTTCACCTACCAAAGGTAAACCCATTTGTTTAATTTTCCAGGGTAATTTGGCAGCAGTTGATATTGGTGTATTTAAAATAGCTAAGTTGGCAATTTGTTCTGGATGACGCAAAGCATATTGCAATCCTACAGAACCTAAAAAACCTTGGACAACTAAAGAAAAATGTTCAAGTTCTAAAGCTTTGACAAATCCTTCTAAAGCTGTGATAAAAGCATCGGGAGTATAAGCAAAATCTCGTTTTTCTGGTTTTGCAGAAAAGCCGTAACCAATCCAATCTGGTGCGATCGCTCTTGTACCTTGATTCGCTAGAGCAGGTATAATATTACGCCAACTATAACTTTGTGAAACCAAGCCGTGTAACAACAACACAGGCGCTAAGTCAGTTCTGCCGATTGGTAAAGATTCTCGATAAAACCATTCCAGTGAATCTACATTGATTTTATGTTCTGTTATTGACACGTTGTTTTCCTATATTGGGGATTGGGGACTGGGTACTGGGGGTTGGGTACTGGGTATTGATAAGAAGAATTCAGTCCTTAGTCCCAGTCCCTAGTCCCCAGTCCCTAGTCCCCATTCCCTGAGAAATAATCATCTCACGAATTGCATAAGCTGTAGCGGGTGCTAGTAAAACGCCGTTGCGATAGTGTCCGGTGGCTAGGAGGATGTTACTAAATCCTGGCAATTTACCAATAACTGGGGCTGGACGACCTTCAGGACGGGGACGTAAACCTGACCAAGTGCGGATAATTTTTGCTGTGGCTAATTCTGGACAAAATGCGATCGCTTGTTCTCGAACAGATTCCAGCAGTTCTTGGTTTGGCGGTATATCATCGCCATTGCTGGGAAATTCTACTGTTGCGCCTATCCAATAATCTCCGCTGCCTACAGGTACAATATGCACATCATTACCCGTTATTGCTGGCTGGAAGTCTGGATTGCCTAATGGATGCCCTACACGCATTTGCAACGCTTGACCTAGCACAGGGCGGATATCAATTATCTGATTCAATTTTGCCGTCAGTGGTGTTGAACCTAGCCCTGCTGCGACTACAAACCAATCTGCTGCTATTTTTCCTTCTGTAGTCTCAAGTTCAATGCAAAATTGGGGGGAAGACTCAGATGATGAGGTTTGAGCATCCAAAACAGTCACGCCAAATTTGAAAGTTACACCGTTTTGCTGGGCGGCCTCAACTAAAGCTAATGTGAGGGCAGTTGGATCGAGTTGACGATCTTGGGGAGAATAGACAGCCCCAGTAATCTTTTCGCAATCCACTTGAGGACAGATATTCTGGAGTTTAGCCGTATCCCATATTTCTAAATGCCAGCCTTGAGAGTGGCGAATTTCTACAAGTTTTTCCCATGCTGCTAAATTCTCCTCTTCTAAACCAAGACTGAGAATTCCCTGGCGGTTAAAAGGGATTTTGCGACCAGTTAAAGCTTCTAGTTCTGGAATCAAAGTTTCATAGCGTTGGATGCTAGTTTGCCGCATCTGCCAAGCTTTGCCCTTGATTTTTTGGCTGATTGCGCCCATCAAAACGCCAAGTGCAGCGCCCGTAGAAGCTTGTGCTGGTGGTTGGCGATCGCAAACTGTAATTTTCAGCCCTTTTACTAGACTCAGTTCGTAAGCGATCGCAGCCCCAACTACACCACAACCGATAATAACTACATTCATGACTTGTGCTTGAAGTGAGAAGTTAGGAGTTAGGAGTTAAAAATTTAAAATTCCTAACTCCTGTACAGACACAGATTTTTCGCGTCTCTAACTCCTAACTCTTGTACAGACACGATTAATCGCGTCTTTAATTATTAACCCTCTTCTTTTTTAGGAAGCAGATCGAGGAATTTGTCAATGTCTGTGAAAGCAGCTTGGGATTGATTCAAGGCAACTAGAGGATTGCTAGCACTAGTCGCTTTATCAAGTTTAACCAGGTCGTTAAACAAATCTCGCGTTATCTGACGTGCTGCGGCTTGGTCTTTGGGTAGAAGGTTAGGAGTGACATAAGTCAAGTTCAGCCTTGCTTCTGTTATGGGCCCATGTATAAAGTTACGCACATTGATCCAATCACCTTTTTGGATCAGGGTTTTCAACTCATCTGAGCGATCGCGCACAGCCTGAATTTCAGGAACATAAGCCTGAATTCTCTCAAGTTGCGTTGCTGTGTAAGTTGGAGGTGCTACCGCAACACCAGGGCCGCCACAACTCATGAGGAATGTGGCCAATAATACTAAAACAAATGAAAAAATCGAGCGTTGACGCGCCATGACAATGAACTTAATTGCTTTTTGTTTACCGATTAACAGTGTCATTTTAGATCGTCGCTAGTGCAATTTATCGAAAGCGACGGGAAACTCCATCCTCTTATAGATGAAGAGGGATAGTCGCCCCGTCGCTTGGGGCATTGGGCATTGGTAACTTCTTCGCCATGCCCCATTACTCATGCCCGAAAACTCCATCCCCTTGTGGGTGGAGTTTTTCATCGTTCTTGTCTGCCAAGGATTTTGCAGACAATCCGAATATTTTTTATAAAGGGCAGAGTTTCATCTGCTTTTGAGGACTTTTTAAGTACAATTACTTAAGAGGTGTTATACAGTCCCAACGAGAAGCTATTTTTCACATTTGTTAGTAACAACGATTGTTAGGGAAGTCTGATTTAGAGTTGCTAAATCTCAAAGGTCTTGATAAGCTGAAACACCAATAATATAAGCCTTCTGGCGGTTTCTCTATCTTCAGATCCCCGAAGATGCCGACGCAATTATAGGAGTGTTTTTTAGTGAATGCAGCTGAACAGGCAACGAACCTTGAACTCGCCAGCAACATTGCTACGGTAGTTAATTTGTTCAAATTCGAGTTTCCTGATGCCAAATCTGATCTCAAACCCTGGAAAAATGACCCAGAAACCAGGGAGTTAGTCGATCCAGATTCTATAGATATTGGCTTTCACTTTCCTGGTATCAGCAAATCTTGGCGAAGTCGTAGTATTTTAATTCAAATCCGATTTTATCAAGATCCTATAAATAATTCCCGCCGTGCGATCGGCGTGGAGGTAGCTGGATTCGATCATCGCGGTGAGGCGTGGCGACTCTCCACGGTAGAAAACTGGAATGTTGTCGGCGCATCTTCGCCTTCTGATGAAATCGAGGATAAGCTCAAACAAATTTGCCGCCAGATTTTAGAAGTATTTAATAAACCAAGTGAATGAAGGGGGCAGGAGGAAACCTCTCTCATGTTCGCGCAGCGTCTTGTAGAGAGCATCTTGTAATTTTTAATTAATAATTTTTAATTTTTAATTGGAGCGAAGCGACTTGACCACCGTAATATTTGTACATGGCACAGGCATTAGGGAACGAAAATACAACGAAACCTTTCAGATAATTGAGCAAAAGATTCACGCTCAACGTCCTGATATCAAAGTTTCTCCCTGCCTTTGGGGTGTATTAGGTGCAAAGTTTAATGATAATCGGGCATCAGTACCCTTGGAAGATGCGACACTGGCTTTATCTCAAGGAGAAGAAGACGCAGATATTGTACTGTGGGGGCAATTATACCGCGACCCTCTGTATGAATTACGGCTGTTGTCTTTGAAACCGATTGAGTCAGGAAATCCCTTTGGGGAAGAACCAGGAGATATTTTACAATCTCGTGTAGCCAGTCTCACTCCGACATCTCAACTGCAAGCTAAGTTGCAAGAGGCGGAAATTGCAGAGGTATTTGAGCCAGCACGAGAGGCGGTTATCCACAGTGAACCGTATCATCAGGCATTGCTCACAGTTTCCGAATCTGATTTGAGCGAATATTATGCACCAATAGCTAGAGCAGTTGTGGCTCAAGCAATGTTTATTAGCGAACAGCAAGAAAAATTTCCCCCCATACTCACTGATGCCCAATTACGGGATGATGTTGTGGAATTGCTGACTCTGGCTTTGGGAGAAGCGGAGTTAGGATTAGTTGGCTGGTTATTAAAGCCATTTGTTGAACTAGCACAGTACGGCGGAACAAATTATGTCAGAGGAAACCGCCTTGAGTTAACTGATAAAATTTCGCCTATGCCTGGTGATATTTTGTTGTATCAGACACGGGGTGAAAAAATCAGGGCGTTTATCCAGCAACAAATCGAACAAGCAGAACCGCCAGTGGTTTTAATTGCCCATAGTTTGGGAGGTATCGCTTGTGTAGATTTGCTAGTGCAGCAGCAGTTGTCTCAGGTGGAATTATTGGTAACAGTTGGTTCCCAAGCACCATTTTTATATGAGATTAACGCCCTCTACAGCTTAGAATATGGGCAGTTATTACCAGAGCATTTCCCGCAATGGTTAAATATCTACGATTTACGGGATTTTCTCAGTTACGTGGGTAATAGAATTTTCCCTGGTAGAATCCAGGATGTGCGAGTGGATAGCAGACAACCATTTCCCCGTTCCCACGGTGCTTATTGGACAAATGTCAAAACCTGGGAGGCGATTATTTCGAGGTTGCCATAATGGTTTACTTTTTGTGGTATTTAGAAAACCCTACTCAAAATCTCTCAAATACAAGGCTACGGTGTACACACAAGTCGAATTACCCCCCTCAATCCCCCCTTGGAAAGGGGGGAAGCCGGAAATCTAGTTCCCTCCCCTTTACAAGGGGAGGGTTAGGGTGGGGTAAAAACCAGATTCGTAAACTACTTCAGACTTATGCTTACACCGTAAGAGGAACGCTAAAAGCCCAGTCGAATTACCCCCCTCAATCCCCCCTTGGAAAGGGGGGAAGCCGGAAATCCAGTTCCCTCCCCTTTACAAGGGGAGGGTTAGGGTGGGGTAAAAACCAGATTCGTAAACTACTTCAGACTTATGCTTACACCGTAGGAGGAACCCTAAAAGACCGCTTTTTAATGGGGTTGGGCGATCGCTTATGCGTAATTCCCCATAACGTGAGAGGCTAGGTCATCATGCAGTTGATGCCTGAACCTGAGCGGACATTTGGGTTAATTGTGGGTATTGAAAAGTACCACGAATCTGCTTGGAACGTAACTGGAGGGGGGCCAGCCGATGACGCGCTGAAATTTGCTCATTGGCTGCATCAGCACGGTGTACCGAAAGAGAATATCCGGTTATGTTTATCAGCGCTGGAAGAAAATCATCAGTTAATTGGGGAATGTGGGTTAACTGTAGAGTTAGCAACAGAGCAAAATATCTCCGACATTGTGACTAACTTTTTATCCCCAAAGTCGGGAGATTTACTCTACATTTTTTGGGCGGGACATGGTTGGATTACCTCAGAACGAGAGCGGAGGTTGTTTTGTGCCGATGCGAATGAACGGAATTACCAGAACTTAAATTTGAATTCTTTATTAGTTTATTTGGCTTCAGATAAATTTCAGATTCGTAATCATATTTGTATTGTTGATGCCTGTGCTAATTTTCCTTTATTGCTACGAGGCCAATCAGGTGAATTACCTGGGAAAACTTTTTTTAGTGGACAGCCAAGGAAAGATAGTCAACAATTTGTTTTACTGGCTACGCGGGAAGGAGAGACAGCAAAGGTAAATTCTGAAAATAAAACAGGATACTTTTCTCAAGCTGTGAGAGAGGCTTTTGCCACAGCTAATGGAACTTTTCCGCCGAACATGAAGGAAGTTACTGAGGCAGTTAAGCAGCGATTTACCAGTTTAGATAAAAAACAACTGCCGACTTATTTTTATTCCCGAAGTTGGAATGGAGATATTGAAAAATATCATTTTAATCCGTCTGAAATTCCGCATGATATCCCACAGAGTCAAGCTCGTAAGTTTGTTGGCAGGGATGAGGAAATAGAACAATTGCGTCAGCTATTGAAAGCAAATGATGTTGTGGCTATTACAGATGTGACTGGGCAAGGCGGCGTGGGTAAAACAGAGTTAGCTATTCAATACTCAGAGCAATATTTGGGAGATTATCCTGGCGGGTGTTGTTGGTTAAATCCCCAAGGAAATAATCTAAGAACGCAACTAGTAGATTTTGCGATCTTAAATTTTCCAAATTTTAGTATTCCTTATGGACTAAGCCTAGCTAGTCGACTTACCTATTGCTGGCGGAACTGGCAAGCTGGAAAAGTTTTATTAGTATTTGATGATGTCAAAGACTGGATGCAAATTGAACCCTATCTACCACCTAAAGGTTCTCGGTTTAAGGTGTTAATTACCACTCGTCAAAACACAGGGTTAACATATCCATTACTGCCACTAGGTGAATTGTCAGCAGATGGAGCCTTAGAATTATTAACAACCCTGCTCGGAAAAGATAGGGTTGAGAAGGAATTAGAATTTGCTAAAGGTCTTTGCAGATTTGTAAATTATGTACCAATTGGACTTTACCAAATAGCAGCACAGTGCCGAGAGCCAGGGAGGGTATTATGCTAGGAGACATTCTCGCACGGCTACAAAAGCAAGCATCAGCAGGTGAGCCTGGTGTAGCAGCAGCTTTTGAGTTGAATTGGCAAAGCTTGGAACCAGAGGCCCAAAAATTGGTTTGTCTGTTGAGTTTGTTTGCTTTGGCTCCTATCCCTTGGTCTTTGGTAGAATCAGCAGCAAGTGCTAGCCATTTGGAATTTGACTTTAAAGCTAACTGCACTATTTTAGTTGAGCGTTATTTGCTGCAAGAATTGGCAGAGGATACCTACCAAACCCATGATCGCATTCGGGAATTATTGCGGCAGAAGTTAAAAGAGTTACCTGAAGTTGATGAACTTAAGCGCGGCTTTTGTCAAGCAATGGTAGCCGTAGCGCGAAGTATTCCTCAGACACCCACATTTATAGACATTGCTCAAGCAACCCTGGCTATCCCTCACCTTGCAGAAGTTGCCACAGTTTACCAAGCTTGGTTAAGCGATGATGATTTAATCTGGCCTTTTTTGGGCTTGGGTATATTTTACCAAGGTCAAGGAGCCTACGAGCAAGCCTTACCTTGGTACAAACAAAGTTTATCATCTGCTAGAAAACGTTTTGGGGATGAACACCTTTCTGTGGCAACTAGCCTGAACAATTTGGCATTCCTTTACAAATCACAGGGAAAGTACAGCAATGCTAAACCTTTGTACATCCAAGCTTTGTCCATGAAAAAACGCCTGTTGGGAGATGAACACCCCTCTGTGGCAACTAGCCTGAACAATTTGGCAGAACTCTACCGTTTACAGGGAAAGTACAGCGATGCCGAACCTTTGTGCATCCAAGCTTTGTCCATGAAAAAACGCTTGCTGGGGGATGCACACCCCTCTGTGGCAACTAGCCTGAACAATTTGGCAGGACTCTACGAATCACAGGGAAGGTACAGCGATGCCGAACCTTTGTACATCCAAGCTTTGGAGATGGACAAACGCCTACTGGGGGATGAACACCCAGATGTGGCAATTGACTTGAACAATTTGGCAGGACTCTACCGTTCACAGGGAAGGTACAGCGATGCTGAACCTTTGTACATCCAAGCTTTGGAGATGGACAAACGCCTACTGGGGGATGAACACCCAGATGTGGCAATTGACTTGAACAATTTGGCAGAACTCTACTGTTCACAGAGAAGGTACAGCGATGCTGAACCTTTGTTCATCCAAGCTTTGACCATGAGAAAACGCCTGCTGGGGGATGAACACCCCTCTGTGGCAACTAGCCTGAACAATTTGGCAGAACTCTACTGTTCACAGAGAAGGTACAGCGATGCTGAACCTTTGTGCATCCAAGCTTTGACCATGAGAAAACGCCTGCTGGGGGATGAACACCCCTCTGTGGCAACTAGCCTGAACAATTTGGCAGGACTCTACTATTCACAAGGAAGGTACAGCGATGCCGAACCTTTGTATATCCAAGCTTTGGAGATGGACAAACGCCTACTGGGGGATAAACACCCAGATGTGGCACAAAGCCTAAACAATTTGGCAGAACTCTACTATTCACAGGGAAGGTACAGCGATGCCGAACCTTTGTATATCGAAGCTTTGGAAATTGCTGAACAACGCTTGGGGGCAAATCATCCCAATACAATAAGCATTCGTGAAAATCTGGAAGAGTTGCGGCGGAATCGTCAGCCTTGATTCAGGAGAATGGTTGCTTTTGTCTCCCGTTGGTTTCAGTAATTTAGGTAATTTGCATCGGCTGAATTACCCGCCTGGGATTCAAATCTTAGTCTAATAAGTAGGCAATATAATTAATTACACAATGTCATTACAAATGCAGTAAAGCAAAATAATGCGATCGCAACCCCTAAAACTACTTCTCTACGATATGCTTTGCGAAGGGTGCGATCGCAATAACTATAAATATTTTTATTTCTCTACTTAATGAGCCTCTGAACTCCATTAACGAGGCTTTTATCTCCGTCAACGAGTCTTTTAGCTCCGTTAACGAGTCTTTTATCTCCGTCAACGAGTCTTTTATCTCCGTTAACGAGTCTTTTATCTCCGTTAACGAGTCTTTTATCTCCGTTAACGAGTCTTTTATCTTCGTTAACGAGTCTTTTAGCTCCGTCAACGAGGCTTTTAGCTCCGTTAACGAGTCTTTTATCTCCGTTAACGAGTCTTTTAGCTCCGTTAACGAGTCTGTTTTCATTGATCAAATCCCCGACTTCTTCAAGAAGTTGGGGATTTGAATCTAGCTTAAGTATGTAACGCACCATTAAGGTTTTCGGTGCGTTAGTAGGGGCGCAAGGCCTTATGCCCTACCAGTTACCTACAGGTTGAGCATCATGAGAAAACATTGAGGGATCGATTGAAATGCCCAATCCTTCAGCTACACGACGACCATAAGAAACATCTGCCCGGAAGAAGTGGCAGAGTTGGCGCATTTGGATATCCTCCCTTGCTTGAGAGAGACTACCGACAATATTTTTAGCAAGCCGCTCTTGCTGCTCAGGAGTTAGTAACCGATACAGATTACCTGCTTGGGTATAATCGTCGTTTCCTTCACGATGACTGTAACGATCGACTGTGACATCGCCCAAATGACTAGGTGGTTCTGCATAAGCTGGATTTTCTTTAGGCGTACCCTCAGCACTATTCGGTTCATAGTTAGGAACGCTGCCGCCGTTGTTTCCCGATGCCATAAAGCCATCTCGCTGATAATGCATTACTGGACATTTGGGCTGGTTGACAGGTAATTGCTGATAGTTCCCACCCAAGCGATACCGTTGAGCATCTGGGTAAGAAAAAATTCGAGCTTGCAGCATTTTGTCTGGAGAAAAACTAACACCAGGAACCACTGCACTAGGGCTAAAAGCGGCTTGCTCTACTTCGGCAAAATAATTCTCAGGGTTACGATTTAGCTCTAATATCCCGACTTCAATTAAAGGATATTCTCCTTGTTTCCAAACTTTGGTCAAGTCAAAAGGATTATCAGGATGTTTTTCCGCTTGCTCCTCGGTCATCACTTGAATACACATCCGCCATTTGGGATAATCTTTGTTAGCGATCGCTTCAAACAGATCGTGAGTCGCATGATCTGGATCTTCGCCCTTAATCTTAGCGGATTCTTCCTCAGTCAAGGTTTGATGCCCTTGGAGAGTCTTAAAGTGAAATTTACACCAAACGCGATCGCCCTGAGCATTAATTAAACTGAAGGTATGGCTACCAAAGCCGTCCATGTGGCGATGGGTTTTGGGAATTCCCCGATCTGAAAAGAGGATTGTCACCTGGTGAAGCGATTCTGGACTGAGTGACCAAAAATCCCACTTGGCATTCTGGTCTTTGCAATTAGTTTGGGGATTGCGTTTTTGGGTATGGATAAAATCAGGAAACTTCAAAGGGTCGCGGATGAAGAAAATCGGGGTATTGTTACCTACAAGATCCCAGTTACCCTCCTCAGTATAAAACTTGAGGGAAAAACCTCTAGGGTCACGCTCGGCATCTGCTGAACCTTTTTCTCCTCCGACTGTAGAGAAACGCAAGAGAAGTTCCGTTTTCTTGCCAATTTCAGAAAAAAGTTTGGCTTTACTGTAGCGGGTGATGTCATTGGTAATAGTCAAAGTACCGTGAGCAGCAGCACCTTTAGCGTGAACAACTCTTTCAGGAATACGTTCTCTGTTGAAATGAGCCAGCTTTTCTATAAGGTGGAAATCCTGCATTAATACAGGGCCACGCGCTCCAGCTGTAAGTGAGTTCTGGTTATCGCTAACTGGAATACCATCAGCAGTTGTCAAGTTTTGGGGTTCAGTCATGGTTTAAAGAAGCTCTCCATGTAAGTTACTCAGATTGCCCACAGTACATTTTAGTCAGTAGATAGATACCTACTGATAGAACAAACTAATTCAACGTGAGTTCGATGAACCTCTCCCTCCCAGCCTCCCTCTCCGAAACGGAAAGGGAGGAGCAACGAAAAATTCAGCTTTTTGCTCCCCTCTCCGTGTCGGAGAGGGGTTGGGGGAGAGGTCAAATAAGACTTGTCGAACTCACATTAATTCATAGTCATAACGAGTTTATATATAAATCATACTCGATATGATTATGAATTACCATAAATTTTTTTGTATTTTGGTAAGATGCAGAGGCGATATATCTTCTCTACACTGCCTTTTAGGTATTTAAATGTTTGAGAATCAACGAACAAACATCTGTCGCCTCAATTTGATGTTCATCAACTAGGTGAGTTTGATGGGTGATAAATAGAGGCCCTTCATCAACAGAAGTGGTGATATTACCGTGAGAGCCACGCACCAGGGAAGCATCCAAAGGAATTACATCCATTAAGTAGCGGAAACCCAGTTGTTTTTTAAGTAACTTAAGAGCAATTTTTCCTTGAGGAAATTTAATCTGTGGATCGAGGAAAAGTTCTACAGGATCGTAACCAGGTTTGCGGTGGATATCTACAGTTCTAGCAAAATCAGGCGCTTTCGCATCATCGAGCCAATAATAATAGGTAAACCAAGCGTCAGATTGAGCGATCGCCACCAAATCCCCCGATCTAGGATGATCGAGATGGTAGGCTTGTTTACCCTCTTCATCCAATACCTGCGCTACGCCTTCAGTTGCTTCTAAAAGCGATCGCACTTTCGGGATGTACGCTGGATCGTTCACATATACATGAGCAATTTGGTGATCGGCAACAGCAAAGGCAATGCTAGCACCAAAATCGAGCAGTTCTCGCCCTAATTCTTCTCGCACAGCAATTAAACCATTTTCCCGTAGTACGCGGTTCAAATCCACCGCTTTAGAAACTGGCGTAATACCATACTCGGAAAGAATAATTACCTGAGTGTTGCGTGCTTGAAAATATTCAATTAAATCGCCACAAACAGTATCAATTTCTCGTAAATCTGCTTGAATCTGTGTTTGCTTATTACCAAATTTTTGCAGACAGTAATCTAAATGTGGTAAATAAACTAGTGATAATGTAGGGCTGTAGCGTTCCTCAATCCATTTTGCGGAATTGGCAATCCATTGGCTAGAACTAATGGTAGTTTTTGGCCCCCAGAAATCGAACAGAGGGAAATTTCCTAAATCAGATTGTATTTGCGATCGCACATCAGCAGGATGGGTATAAATATCAGGTAATTTTCTCCCATCTGCGGGATACATTGGGCGCGGTGTAATGGCATAATCTGCTGTCGAGTACATATTGTACCACCAAAAAAGGTTGGCACAAGTGAAGTTTGGATCGAGTGATTTAGCTATTTCCCAAACTTTGGGAGCTTGTACTAATTTATTAGATTGTCGCCAAAACTTCACTTCACATTCATCGCGGAAGTACCAACCATTAGCAACAATTCCATGTTCATCAGGCAACTTTCCTGTTAAATAAGTAGCTTGAACTGAACAAGTTACAGCAGGTAGCACTTTTTTGATGGGAACCATTTGCCCTTTAGCTGCCCAAGAAGATAAAAACGGAGTATTTTCTCCTAGTAAACTGGGCGTTAATCCGACAACATTTAGAATAACTGTCTTTTTCATAAATTTCCTTTTTAATTTACGGCGAATTCTTTTAATACCCACTCATATTCTCGTTGAATAGAAGTCAGCATATCTATCTTCATTTCTGACGGCAATACATCCCAAGTGTAAGTTTCAATTTCTAAATGTGAGCAAGCATTATTTCTTTGAAGTAGATGCAAAACAGTAGCAATATCATCTTGCGTAGATTGCAAAATTTGATAATCATGAATAAAAATTGGCACATGAAAGTGAGTGCGCCATTCTTCAGCTAGAGATTGCTCTAAATGTGGTAATGCAGTTATTAAGTCAGGATAGTGATGCAGTGTACCATCGTTGCGACGTTCTATTACCTGGTGAAGATAGGTAGATTCTGCAAAAGGACGTAAGCGTTCAACTATCAAACTACGCTTTTCAACTTCAGCAGGTATTTTTACTTTAATTGCAGCACTGATTTGAATTTTGCCAATCTTAATTCCTGCCGATTGCAAACGTGCAAATACAGATTGTGGTTCCTCATATTCGACCGAAAAATGGCAGGTGTCATAACAAACCCGAACGTGTTCTAGCAATTTAGTTTCTGCTAAATTCTGTTCAATATTTAGTTTTTCTGATAAATAATTACCGCCAATTGGCAATAAGCAATTTTGATAGAAGTCAATTATTTCTGAAGTATTTTCAATTAAACCATCCGGCTCAGGTTCTAAATCAATATGAAGTATCTTGCCTGTTTCTTCATGGATGCGAATCATTTCTACAACAACTGATGCTATGTTCAAACAACTCTTTTTCAGAACAGTCTCGAAAGTTGCTTGGTCTTTTACCCACCAAGGTTTATAGGATAATGGTAGTGTAGAAATTCCACCATCAAGTCCTTGGGGTAATAGACTAGCTAAAATGTGTGCCAAGTTTAATGTATAATTGACACGTTCTTGTGTAGACCAATCTGGTGCATAAACTTGGTCTTTTACCACCTGTCGATGAAATCCGCCATAAGGGAATCCGTTTAAGGTGAAAACATATAAATCTTCTTGAGTCAGCCAAGCTTGAAATTTAGCTAAGTTATTACTTTCTAAAAGTTCTTTTGTAGCAACATCTGCTAACCTCAAGCCAATACCAAAAGGTTCTGTAGGTGATAAACGTAATTTGAGTTCGGGAATATACTTCTCTAAATTTGCGAAAACCTCAAGCCAACTTTCACCAGGATGAATATTACTGCAATAAGTTAAGTGAAAATTATTGTTGTTTGTAATTTTCATTTTCTAGCTTTATCCCTTGTATATGTAATCTGTTTTCTTTGACTTAAACTATTTCGCAAACTACTTGCTACATATTCATGGTTAGGGGCGCATATATGTGCGCCCCTATAGCCGATTAATGGTATTACTAGGTGTATACATTCAAATTTAAGTAACAGCAAATAGTCGTGCTAATTTCATTGAAATTGGCAGCAAGATTAGAACGAATAAACCGTAATACAAACCAGCAAAACCAGATGCAACAGTTGCATCTAAAACTATTAGAGATAAAACACCTATTTTCACTGCATTTCGGATATTTTCGGCTATCGGTTCCCGCGCCGCTTTGATAAAATTAGGCAAGACTCTGATAGCTAATAAAACAGCGAATGGTAGTGCTGCGATCGCTCTATACTCTTCTAATAATCCTAAAGCTAAAACTGCTGTCAAAACTATTGCAATTAGCAGTAGTGCTAGTACTCCCGTAATCTTCTTACCACCATGAACTTCACCCTGACTAATTGCCGTGATAGCAGCAATATAAAGAATAGGAATCAGCGCTAAATACCAACGTTCTCCTATTATTTCTGGTACAGCACTTACACCTAATAATAAGTTACTGCCACGGCACAAACCCATATTTAAAGGGCCGAAAAAAGGATGATGTTTGGCGAGTGAGTTATAGAGGAGGCATGAAAGAGTAATAAATGTTGCGATCGCAGCACTCACCAACGATACTTGAAAAGCAGCTATAATCCCGATCGCAAAGAGTATACTCCCCAATAAAGTAGCATTTTCACGAGATACCCGACCGCTAGGAATTGCTCTATTTGGTCGCTCTTTTGCATCTAGTTCTGCATCGAAAACATCATTAAAAACTATACCGCCGCCGTATAAACCAGTTGTAGCCAATAACAACCAAGCTAATGGAATTAGTATGGCAAAAGTTGCTTCGCCATTAATTAATTTAGTAAAAATAATCCCAGAGCCAGAAGCAGCAAAACCAAGAAGAATATCTGCCCAAGCAGTAACAATATTAGCGGGACGCATCAATTCCAGATAACCCCGCCAGCTTTGAAAATTTAAGCTTGCAACATTCACTTATCTGCCTCCATGCCTAGTGATTTATCCAAATAAACTGCATATTGCAAATGAATTAGATATTTATGCAATTTTTCTTCTCTAGTACAGACGCGATTAATTGCGTCTCTCCCCAATTTTCTACTCAATCAACACAAAATCTGAAACTGATTTGATTCCTGGTTCCTGTCCCCGTAGCACAGAATTACCACTGAACATTTGACGTTGATCGATAGCTTGCGGATTGAGCCAGTCTGACGCTTTCATCTGCCCAGTTTGACTGTAAGCAGCTAGAGCATTTTCATAACAAACTGCTCGCACATGTTCTTCAGGAATGCCCCTCTCTAACATCAACTGAGCCGTTTTTGGGACTGCCAAAGTATCGCTAATACCCCAATCAGCGCTACTATCTACAATGATCCGATCGCATCCATACTTACGAACAACTTCTACCATCCTGGCGTTACCCATCTTCGTCTGTGGGTAAATCGTGAAAGCTGCCCAAAAACCTCGTCCTAATACTTCTTCAACAGTTTCTTCATTGTTGTGATCGATAACTACTTGTGAAGGATCTAAGCCATATTCAATACAGCGATCCATACTCCGACTAGCACCCGCCTTTTTATTCCGATGGGGCGTATGAATTAGTACTAACGTATCAAGTTCTTTGGCTAATTCTAACTGTTGACAAAAGTACTTATCCTCTGCTTCTGTCATGTCGTCATAGCCAATTTCACCAATGGCAACAACTCCTTCTTTACAAGCATAAAGTGGTAGCAGTTCCATAACTTCAGCTGCTAACGCTTCATTGTTAGCTTCTTTCGGATTTAGGCCGATTGTGCAGTAGTGTTGGATGCCAAACTGACTAGCACGAAACCGCTCCCAACCTACAAGGCTACTGAAGTAGTCTTTAAATGAGCCAGCATTCGTTCGGGGTTGTCCTAACCAAAAGGCTGGTTCAATAACGGCGACAATGCCATATTCCCGCATTACCAAGTAATCGTAAGTAGTACGGGAACACATGTGAATGTGAGGATCGATATACATCATGGTTTTAATAATTGGGCATTGGGCATTGGGTATGGGGCATTTTTCTTGTCCTCTTCGTCTCCCTTGTAAAGACGCGATTAATCGCGTTTCTCCCCACTCACTTGCGGCTAAAACTGTTCCAAGTCAGATTACCTTGTTGGATGGATGACTGTAAATCTGGGTAGCGAGAAAGTAATGCTTGCGCTTGGGGTAAAGGAGACTCAGCACAAGCTAACGCTGCGGCTTCTTGTTCGGCTGTATCGCCATTAGCCAGTACTTTTTCCAAATCTGTAACGATCGCACTATCCGCAAACCGCCCTACAGGTCGCCAAAGTTCTGGCGTAACTGAGCGTTTAGCTGCCCAACGTTCATGGGCATAGTCTGCTAACATCTTCGCCAATTCTGGGTTAGCACGTTGGTCTAGTCCCCAAATTAGATGCAAAGGACTGCTGACAAACACAGCCTTCAGTACCATCTGATTCCAAGCAGCATTGTCTAAATAATTAGCTGGATAAGGGTTACGTAGTGCTATGGCTTGGAATACATTACTCATATTGCTGCGAATTCCCTCAGCAGCGCGATGGCGATGTAACTCTGGATGTGGTAATAGCGGCAAACTTTGATAAAGAGCAACTAACTCCCCCATATCGGCAGTGGAGAAGACTTGATCGAGCGATCGCACATACCCCTGGGCATCATCGTGGGGCAAAGCTAGAAGCAAGAGTGTGCGACCTGCTTGATCTACACTCCAATTACCAGGATACCAACCGGGAATCACATCTTCTGCTGCTTCCAAGTCCTGGAATGTTAGCTGCAAATCCTGTTTACCTAGATAACGCGGTACAGCACTAAATGCCGTGAAAAAAACTCTTTCAGCAGCGCCGCTAGAAATTTGTGCCTGCTTCTGCTCCAGCCAAGCAAAAGCTTTCTCTGAAACAGACTTTAACAGCCAGTGATGCAGTAACTTGTTTACTTTACTCATGATAAATTTCAGGAGAAGTTGCCCAACTTTTTTGTGACAACTAAGTATAAAATCTACCACTAAACTTGATACTTTGTGTTTAAAACAGCTAATAATATACTACTGAGTTCGGAACTTTACTGAATCTATAAAGTTTTCCCGATTTTAGAGAAGATATTGTAAAGATCCTATTTTAATTAGATAAACTCTAGAATTAACTTACGGAAAAAATTAGAATTTTATCTAACATAAGAATATCCATTGCTAACTTCATAGATAAATCGTAGGCATCAGTTAAATTGTAAATTAATATTATTTTTAACTTTGTCTACCATGATGAATGCAATTTAAAAGTATGATTAATCTAATGATTTTAACTCTTTAGAAAATCATCTAAAGTCTGAACTATTTGATGATTTACTATGTTGAATTTAGTCTGAATTGTAATTGCATTAGTGCATATATTCACAGTTAGTAAAAAATAATAATACTTTAAATGGCTATTAAACAAAAAACCGCTCTTAATCTGCAACCAATTAACCAATGTGTCCGCGTTACCTTCAACTATGATGTTCACTTCACGAGAGGTCTATTTCAGTTAGATAATCCTTTATTTGCACAAGTGATTGCCGCAGATGGGGAAACAACCCCAAAGCAAATACTAGCAGTGGTAGATGGAGGATTTTTACAGTACCAAGATGGCTTACTAAAAAAATTATCAGTCTATGCTCAGTATTATGAAGATGTATTAACACTGAGTGGTGAGCCGATAGTAGTTCTTGGTGGAGAACGAGTTAAGAACGATTCTAGATTTATAGAGCAAATTCATCAGCGAATCAATGCAGCTGGATTGTGCCGTCACTCCTACGTTTTAGCAATTGGAGGTGGAGCCGTCCTAGATATGGTAGGATACGCAGCAACAACGGCTCATCGAGGAATTCGGCTGCTACGAGTACCGACAACAGTATTAGGGCAAAACGATTCGGGTGTAGGGGTAAAAAACGGAATCAATGCTTTCGGCAAGAAAAACTTTTTGGGTACATTCATGCCGCCTTATGCTGTCTTAAATGACTTTGATTTTCTGACTAGCCTTGACGATCGAGATTGGCGATCGGGTATTGCAGAAGCGGTTAAAGTAGCGCTGATTAAAGATGCAGATTTCTTCGATTTCATTATGACTAATGCCGATAAATTGGCTAATCGGGATATGGACATAATGGAAAGACTGATCTATCGCTGTTCACAGTTGCATTTAGAGCATATTGCTGGTGGCGGCGATCCATTTGAAATGGGTTCATCGCGTCCTTTGGATTTTGGACACTGGGCTGCTCATAAACTAGAGCATTTAACTAATTACAGTTTACGCCACGGTGAAGCTGTGGCGATCGGTATTGCTTTGGATACGACCTATTCATATTTAACAGGTCAACTTTTGAAATCTGAGTGGCAAAGTGTTCTACATACACTCAATCAGTTGGGGTTTACATTGTATGTATCGGCACTTACAGAGCAATTAGATCAACTAGACCATCCCCATTGTCTATTTAGGGGGCTTACCGAGTTCCGCGAACACTTGGGAGGAAATTTGACAATCACTCTTCTAGAAGGAATTGGGCAGGGAATAGAAGTCCACCAGGTGGATTTGTCTTTGTATAGAGATGCTATTTTGATGTTGCAAGATTGGCAACTTTCGCATTGATTTTCTTTCATCAAGCAGAATTCAGGACGGGCTAAACCCTAGCTATCGGCTCACCGAATGAATCATGATATCAGAGCGTATTGCATAGAAATGAGCGATCGCTAACCAAAATCTTATAGCGATCGCAAGCAAAATTCTATTCCTGACTTGTTTTCGGTTTGATGTATGCGATCGCTTGTTTCCAAACGGTGGTTTGCTGACTGTTTTCATCAGCAATACAGATACACTGTGGATCTTGCCATACAACCTTTCCTGTGAGTACATCCTGAGTCACCAGCTTTAACTCAACTGGCGTTGTTTGTTTAATCAGGTTTTGGACTTGTCTAATACTGGGTAAAGTGGTGTCAAATTCGGTAAGCATTTTTAGTAAAGATGAACCTACAAGGCAAAATAAAGAGTAACTAATCCTTGATAATTCATCCTTGGGAAAATGGCAATCGAATTTACTAAGTATCATGGTCTGGGCAACGATTTTATTCTGATTGACAATCGCTCGTCATCTTTGCCCGTATTGACTCCAGAGCAAGCCATCCAGTTGTGCGATCGCCATTTTGGTATCGGTGCTGATGGTGTTATTTTTGCTCTACCTGGAGAAAACGGCACTGACTACACCATGCGGATTTTTAATTCTGATGGTTCGGAACCAGAAATGTGTGGCAATGGCATTCGCTGTTTAGCTGGCTTTTTGGCAGATTTAGAAGGTGAATCCCGGAATAAAGATTCATATCGCATTCATACTTTGGGTGGTGTAATGACTCCCCAACTCTTATCTGATGGTCTAGTTAAAGTAGACATGGGTTTACCCAGATTACTCGCTGGCGAAATTCCTACCACTCTTGCACCTGTTGAAGAAAAAGTAATTTCTCAGCCGTTGGAGGTGGCGGGGAAAACTTGGGATGTCACTTGTGTAAGTATGGGAAATCCTCACTGCATTACCTTTGTAGAAGATGTAGCAGCAATTGAACTAGAAAGCATAGGCCCGAAATTTGAGCATCACCCAGCTTTTCCTCAACGCATAAATACCGAATTTATTCAAGTGGTGCGCCGTGACTATTTGAAAATGCGGGTGTGGGAACGGGGTGCTGGGATTACATTAGCTTGTGGGACTGGTGCTTGTGCTTCTTTAGTGGCTGGTGTGTTAACCGGGAAATGCGATCGCACCGCCACTGTAGAATTACCTGGTGGCCCTTTACAAATTGAATGGTCAGAAATCGACCAACGGGTTTACATGACAGGCCCGGCTGAAAAGGTATTCACGGGGAAACTGTAACCGATTTACCACCGAGATTACGCAAGTATTAGAGTTATTTTGAGGGTTTGTAGTCAGGACTTTAGTGTTTATAAAATCATGACTAAAGTCCTTACTACGAACTTGTTAAGATTCACTTTCCTGTAGAGATTGTATGGGGGGATTAACGCTAGATTTGATAGATCCTTGGTTAGAAATTGCTAAATATATACCCCCTAAAATTAATGCCAACCCTAGCAAGTTAAAAACACTCAAATTTTCTGAGAAAAGTATCCAAGCAAGAATAGCAACAATCACTGGATTGAGTAACAAAAGTAAAGAGATAAATCCTGAAGAAAACGTTTTCAGGCTGTATACAATTAGCCCATGACCCAAGGCTTCGCAAATAGCAGCTAGTGCAAATACTACTAACCACCCTGACAAAGAAACTGGCAAAGGTTGTTTTTCAAAGATTAGCACTACTGGAATCATCAATGAAGTTGCGATGACACAGCGCCACAGAAGGATAGTAATAATTGAAAACTTATTGCGGATTTGCTCGATTAGTAAAAAGTTTGCTGCATAAAATATCGACGATATCAGGGCAACAGCATCACCTGTAAAATTATTATTAGAGCGTAATAAATCTTCAAACCCAACTGCGATCGCGCCGATTATGGCTAATATCAGACCAATGATAAATTTGCGCCCAAAAATCTGATTAAAAAATAGCCATCCTCCTAATGTAGTAAATAGGGGATTAAGACTACCTAACGCATTAGCATTAGCAGCACCAGTCTGGGTTAGCGCCCAAGTCCAAGATAATCTACCTAATACATGAACTAGACCCACTGCTATTAAAAACGCTATCTCTTTGATTGGATAAGGCTGCTGTGGTAATACAGGTTCATCATCTTTAATATGAATTTGTGCTTGGTTAATTCCACTCCATAATCCAAAGATAATAGTCGCTATCCATAAACGATTAAATAATGTAGCAGTAGCGCTCATTTCTCTAACAGCAATTTTAATAAATATTGCTGTTGAAGATAAAGCTAATAGTGCAATTATTACTATGATTATCGGCAGGATGTTTAAAGTCTTATCAGACTTTTCTGGTGTTAGGCTTAATTGGTTTTCTGCCATTTAGTTTATATTTATTATACGAACCGCCAAGCGCGCCAAGTGCGCCAAGGGAGAAGGAGCAATTATTTGGGATTACTCAGGTAATAGTGCCATAGAAGTCTTGCCGCAACTGCTCGCCACGGTCGCCAATGCTGTGTCATTGCTTCCAGTTGAACTGGTGTTGGACGTGTCGCCAAGTTTTTGATTTTTTGCAAAGCGATCGCGATCGCTAAATCGCCTTTAGGAAAGACATCAGGACGTTGCAGCGCCATGAGTAAATAAATATCAACTGTCCAGTCTCCTATACCTTTGAGGCGCTTTAACTCAGTTCTGATAGTAGTTTCGTCCATTGTTTCCAGCTTGCTGAGGTCAAGCTGATCGCAAGCGATCGCATTCGCCAATCCACGACAGTATAGAATCTTTTGCCGACTGAATCCAATCCCTCTTAATTGAACATCATCCAATGTCAGAAAATTTTCTGGCGTTAGCGGTACAACAACCCCACATAGACGGTTAAATACAGCCCTCGCAGCTGCTAGGGAAACTTGCTGTTCCAGAATTATGCACAGAAGCGTTGCAAAACCCGGTTCTCTTGACCATATTGGTGGAGGCCCGAGTGTTTCTAAAATCCCAGCCAAATCGCTGTCAAGATTGGTAAGCACCATTAAGCCACGGGTGAGACTTTCTTCAGTCAATGATTCTAGTTCAGGTATTTGAGTCATCTTTAATCGATTTCGATTCTTGTACAAGTAGTTTTTGTTTGCGCTCAATCCCCCAACGATAACCACCAAGACTGCCATCACTCCGCAGCACCCGATGACAGGGTATAATTACTGCGATCGGGTTAGCTCCACAAGCATTTCCCACCGCGCGGACTGCTTGGGGTTTGGCGATATCACGAGCAATATCAGTGTAGGTACGAGTTTCGCTATAGGGAATTTTTTGTAATACTTGCCAAACCTGTTTCTGAAATGCTGTCCCACGGATATCGAGTGGTAAATCGAGATGTGTTTCATCTCCCCCAATCAAGTCGAGGATTCCTTGTATCCATTCTTTGTGTATGTCGTCATCACGTATGATGTGCGCTTGGTGAAATTCTTGATTCAAGATGTGTTCAAGTTTGTCTGCTTCATCACCTAGTTTAACGGCACAAATCCCCTTGTCTGTTGTTGCCACCAGTAAATATCCTAGCGGACATGGAGCGATCGCATAGACAATGCTGATTGTTTTTCCAGCTTGTTGGTAAATTTTTGGTGTCATTCCCAGTTTCTTCGGTGCTTTCTCATAAACTTGACTAGTTGAACCATACCCCGTGTCGTAAACTGCATGAGCAATTTCCTCCCCTGACTGGAGACGCTGCTTTAATCGTTGGCTACGCAGCGCATCTGCATATTGAAAAGGCGATACACCAATTATTTGCTTGAATAGCTTTTGCAAATAACTAGGACTCATTTCCACCTGAGAGCATAATTCTGAGAGGGTGGGGATGCGATCGCTTTGTGCTTCAATGTATCGACATACTGCTAAGACTTTTGCTTTTGCTGGATTTGGAACTGTTTCAAATTGTGGCTGACAGCGTTTACAAGGTCGAAAACCTGCACTTTGAGCCTCTTTTGCTGACTGGAAGAAACAAACTTGATTGCGATTTGGTCTGCGACTAGGGCAAATAGGTCGGCAATAAATGCCTGTGGAACGAACACCGTAGAAAAACTTGCCGTCAATTGTGGCATCTCGATTGAGAACGGCTTTCCAGAGATTTTCCTCAAAAAGTTGTGTCTGTTGTAATTGCATTCATGCCACCTCTGCCCTTTCTGTTACGCTATGTACTAAGTTGCTAACACTAGATTAAGTGGATTGAAAACCACTTTCTATCTGATTGTTGCGATCGAAGTCGGCTTTGTTTACTGCAACACGGGTAGACGGTGTTCTGGGTGCGTAATTTTCGAGAAGAATTTATGAGAATTTAGGATTATTTGGGTAGATGTTTAGCGATCGCTTTTTTGGAGTTTTGCTACTTTTTACTGTTCTAGTGTTTTCGACTTGGGTAACAGTTCACCACGAATATCTGCTCAAGATGATTCATTCAATATATCTAAAAGTTCTTGAGCAATTTTGAGGGGAGCATCTCAATGAGTGTAAAAACACACCTGCGTGAGTTTCAAACTCTTTGAGTCCGCGCAGGCGCACTTTGTTTGTGTAGCCGCGATTTCTAATCGCCCGGTATATTTGCAAAGGTGAGATGCTCGCATTTGGAGAGTCTCTTGTCGTAGCGGTTTTGACCAAGGAAATTTGCCTAGAAATAATCATGAACAACAACCGTCGGCCAAATATTTATCCTGGAGAAATCCTACAACTAGAATTTTTAGAGCCACTAAATATTACACCTTATCGATTAAGCAAAGATATAGGTGTAGCTCAAACAAGAATGAGTTAAATTCTATCTGGAAAACTTACTATTACAGCAGATACAGTATTGCGTTTATCTCGCTATTTTGATAACAGCGCTCAGTTTTGGTTGAATTTACAAACGCAATACGATATACGTCAAGCTCTTGAAGAAAATGCAGAAGTTTATAATCAAATACCTACACTTTCGTTTAATGATGTAACCTGAGTTTGTCAAGCTACTTCTCTAATTCTGCCAACTTCTGTTGAGCAAACTCTCGGACTTTCTCATCTAGGTCATTCTCTGCTTTGTCCCGCAATAGTGGTAAGGTCTGGGGATGCTGAGAAAATTGCTTGATCATTATCTCCAGTGCAACGCGCCGAGGGTTAGGGTGCGACCAAGGGTTATGGCTACCCTCAAAGGATTCATTGATAGCACAGTTGCAGTAAATTTCAAACAACTCAGGCTGATTTCTGAAGTGTTTGGCTAATGCTTGGATGGCTGCAACTCGTACATTCCCATCATCGTCAACAGTGGCGCGTTCTTTGAAAAACAAGTGAGTATCGAGATCGTCTGAGAAATTGCTGGCTAATGCTCGGATGGCTGCAACTCGTACATTCCCATCATCATCAACAGTGGCGCGTTCTTTGAAAAACAAGTGGGTGTCGAGATCGTCTGGAAAATTGCTGGCTAATGCTCGGATGGCTACACGTCGCACATCCCCATCATCAACGGTGGCGCGTTCTTTGAGAAACAAGTGGGTATTGGGATCGTCTGAAAAATTGTTGGCTAATGCTCGGATGGCTGTACATCGCACGTCCCCAGATTTATCAGTAGTGGCGAAGTCTTTGAGAATCGAGCAAGTGTCCGGGTCATCTTTGAAATTACTGGCTAATGCTTTGATGGCTGTACGTCGCACATCCTTGTTATTATCAACAGTGACGCGGTTTTTGAGAAATGAGTAAGTGTCTGGGTCATCTTTGAAATTACTAGCTAATGCTTCGATGACTACACCTCGTACATACCCAGATTTATCAGCAGTGGCAAGGTCTTTGAGAATCGAGCAAGTGTCTGGGTCATCTTTAAAATTACTGGCTAATGCTTCGATGGCTGCACCTCGCACATTCCCAGATTCATCAGCAGTGGTAAGGTCTTTGAGAATCGAGCAGGTGTCTAGGTCATCTTTAAAATTACTGGCTAATGCTTCGATGGCTGCACCTCGCACATTCCCAGATTCATCAGCAGTGGCAAGGTCTTTGAAAAACGAGCAGGTGTCTGGGTCATCTTTGAAATTACTAGCTAATGCTTTGATAACTGCACGTTGCACATTTCCAGATTCATCAGCGGTGGCGCGGTCTTTGAGAAACAAGAAAGTGTCCGAGTCATCTTTGAAATTGCTGGCTAATGCTTCGATGGCTGTACATCGCACGTCCCCAGATTCATCAGCAGTGGCGCGGTCTTTGAGAATCAAAAAAGTGTCCGGGTCATCTTTGAAATTGCTGGCTAATGCTTCGATGGCTACACCTCGCACGCTCCATGAATTATCGGCAGTGAGGCGGTCTTTGAGAAATGAGTGGGTGTCCGGGTCATCTTTGAAATTGCTGGCTAATGCTTGGATGGCTGCACGTCGCACATACCATTCATTATCAGCATTGGCACGGTCTTTGAGCCAGTGTAAGGTATCGCTGTTATCTTTCCAAATTGCAGCAATTGTTGCAACTGCTTGAGTGCGAATTTCCTGAACTAGCTTAGTTTCTTCGCTATTAGAAAGGGAATAATAGTACCAGAGGTCATATTTAGTTAAATCTTTTAGCTCCTTAAGTAATTTAGTAGCCACTGACGCAATCACCGAGCGATTTCTCACTTCTGCAAGACACTTAGCCGCTAAAAACAAGTTGATAAACTTTTTCTCTTCCCCATCTTGCACCATTAAGTAATCAAGAATTTCACCACCAAATTTAGCCTCAATCATTTCCGCAATTAACAGCAACACCTCATGCCAAGTTTCATCTTGCCAGTGTTTGCCAAAAACTTCAGTTTTGAGATACTCAATTGTAATACTGCGTTCCTTCTCAAACTGCCAGACAAACTCCCAAGCACAGAAATATTCTAAAAAAGTCCGATGCACAAAGGCATAGTAATCTGCACCCAAGAAACATAAAATAAAATTGCGATCGCGCAGTTGTTTCATCAACCGTCTGGCTTTATCTCTGGCATCACTCACTGGTATGCTTTGCAGATATTTAGTGAAGATTGCTTCTAAATCATCCGCATAGATAATGTTGCCAGCTAAACCTTTTTCACTGGTTTGCATAAGATAAGAAACTTGACGCAACATTGCCTGTTTATCTTTATAATCAATAATGTCCAGACGTTCATCGGGCTTTAAATTGCGTCCGTTGTCCCAATTATGCAGCAGTACCTCTGAAGCATCTTTATACAGTTCACTTCTATCTCTGGGTAATTCTCGTTTGAGATTGAGAATTGCCATCATGGTTAACAGCAGGGGATTTTGTGCTAGTTCTGCAATTGCTTTTGATTCATTAATTACTCTTTGTAGACGCTCTCGTTTGATATTTTTATCTCTTTCTTCGGCATGAGTAAAAGTTTTATCATGCCAACGTTGAATAAAATCTTGAATCTGCGCTGGTTCTAAATCTTGCAACATAAAGTGGCGAAATTCTGCATCTCGCAACTGTTGCTGCTTATAGCCGATGATCCGAGAAGTGACAATTACCTGCACATCGGGATATTCATTAGTGAAGCGATGAATACAGGTAATTACTTCCTCCCGCTTCGCAGATTCAAAGATTTCATCCAAACCATCAAACATGACTAAAGCGTTACCAGCCTTTAGCTGCTCATGCAATTTATGCTGATTGAGGTGATAAAAAGAATTGGGACTATTATGGTAAAATTGGAGAAAATTATTACAACTACCCGCATCGCGATCGCGCATATAATTGCGTAATTCAATCAGCAAAGGAATTGGCAGATTAAAATCATTCTGTTCGAGAGTTTTTTCTACCCAATCCAACGCTAGATATTGCAACAATGTAGACTTGCCGGAACCAGGATCGCCTAAAATAACTAAATAATTCTTACGTTGCTTCTCTCGGACAACATCTAATACTGAACGGATTGGCTGTTCAAAATAAGTGCGTTGATAACGTTCTGTTTCTTCTTGAAATTTTTCTATTTCCAATTCCGTATCTAATTGGTTACTTTCTTGTAGTCTCCGGAGATATTCTTTAGGCAGTTCTGGTAAAACCTGATAAACTTGCCGCACATTTTGCGGTATAAACATTTGCCATAAGCTTACCGGATGTTCGCGGGATGTAGTTTCTAAACTATCTAACTTCAGATTGCCGTAGCGTTCACGAATAGTTTCTAAATATTGCGGTAAATTAAAATCCTTAGCAATATCAGCATTTTCTTTTAAAGTCTTGTCAATACTGGATAACTTTTGGAGCTCTAAGATATAGCGTAACTCTTCTGAATCAGAGAGAATATCTTGAACTTGTATGAGATACTGGTCTGTAATTGTTTGCCAGTTAAATTTAGGTGGTAAAGGTTGGAGTTGAAGTCTTTTCCAACTATCTGCTAGTGTTTTAAAATCTAGAAAATCACATTTAATATCAAAAGCCTGACCAAGAATTTCTTTAACCGACTTATCGCGGATAAATTTCTTGACATCTTCAGCATAATTTTGAATTTCAGTTTCAGAAAGTTTGCAACGAACCTTTAACTGTTGCTGCATCAGTTGCAAAAATTCTGTCAGCGCCATAACGACAGCTTTCTGAAGCGGTTCTTGCTTAAAGGGCGCAGTTACAGCATTATTAAAGATATTTTTAAAAAAATCTTTAGCGTAGTCCTTGACTAAATCTTTGAAAAATTCTTCGCTAATAATAGTTTTGACAAGAAATCCAACCGCTTTTTGACCTATCCAGAGAGTGAACCACTCAACTATCATACTCATGCCTGCTAAGTGCTTGACTACGAGTATATACACCTGTCAGAGAATTCTTTCCAGATTTCTGGGTTTTTAGCTTAAAAGCGATGCTGGCTGAAGATTTGTTAAAAATAACTAATATACTGTGCATGGATATTAGGAATAATTTTATGGTTCTACAAGTTAACCCCATCCAAAAAGAACCAATCGTTACTTGGGAAGCACTTCCAGCCGACTTCATTTTACCAGACGATCCAGTGGAAAATATTCAACAACCTGCGATCGCAGCTGCGCTTACCGATGCTTTGGGAAGCACAGCACGCATCCAACCTCAAATTCTGATTTGCTCTAACTTTGGGCTTGTAGCCACAGTCAACAAAAAAATCGTTGTCAAAGCCCCAGATTGGTTTTATGTCCCTCAAGTGCAGTCTGTGGGAACAAATGTAGTTCGTCGCAGCTATACCCCGAATTTAGAAGGCGCTGCTGTGGCTGTAGTGATGGAATTTCTCTCAGACACAGAAGGCGGAGAACTCTCAGTCCGCTCAACTCCGCCTTATGGTAAACTCTATTATTACGAAAAGATTCTCCAAGTTCCAACCTACGTAACCTACGACCCTTACGAACCAAGCATAGAACTACGATGCTTGCAAAATGGACAATATACTTTGCAGCAAGCAGACACTAATGGACGTTACTGGATTCCTGAATTAGAGTTATTTCTCGGAATTTGGCAAGGTGAAAGATTATGTCAAACCATGAATTGGCTGCGCTGGTGGGATACAGAAGGAAATTTGCTATTGTGGAGTAGCGAACAAGCCCAACAAGAACGCCAACGCGCTGAACAAGAAAGCCAACGCGCTGAACAGGAACGCCAACGTGCTGATATATTAGCAGCTAAGTTACGTGAGCTAGGTGTTGACCCAGATGCGTAGGTGTAGCCCGTCGTAAACATCGCATAAACTCAAGAAATGCTGGGAATAATAATTTTGGGACATCAGCACCAAAATTCATTCTATGAAACAGCAAAAAAATCAGTTCAGCCATCTTACTGCGATCGAAAGAAGTTATCTATCATTTCCGGCACAGTTTTTATTAAATCAAAACCTTCTCCAAGGCAAAATATTAGACTTTGGTTGTGGTTTTGGTAATGATGTTAAAATATTGCGCCAAAAAGGTTGTGATATTACAGGCTATGACCCTTATTATTTTCCAGAATATCCTGAGAATAAATTCGATACAATAATTTGCTTTTATGTTTTAAATGTTTTATTTACCGAAGAACAAACAAATGTCCTAATGGAAATATCACATTTATTAAAACCAGGAGGTAAAGCTTATTATGCTGTGAGAAGGGATATCAAAAAAGAAGGGTTTCGAGAACATTATGTTCACAAAAAACCTACTTATCAGTGTATTGCCAAACTTCCTTTTACTTCAATTTACTTAGACGAATATCGGGAAGTATATGAGTATGTCCACTATAATCATCAGCGAAATTCATCTAACTATTGTATATTCTGTAATCCCCATAAAACTCTCAGACTATTAACTGAGTCAGCAACTGCTTATGCTATTTTTGATGGCTATCCAATAAATAAAGGACATATTCTGATTATTCCCAAACGTCATGTTAACAGCTATTTTGATCTCCCATTTAAAGAGCAATCTGCTTGCTGGTTTATGGTGAACAAAGTACAAGAAATTCTCAAAGCAGAATTTGAACCTGACGGCTTTAATATAGGAATGAATATCAATCGAGCCGCAGGTCAAAATATTATGCACGCCAGTATTCATATCATCCCTCGTTACAAAGGTGATAGTGTTGGCGCTAAAAGTGGAATCAGGAATGTTATTCCTAAAAAGTAATAGTTTTTTGGTTGACATTCAGTCGGAAATCCGAATTTATAGTAAATACATAAATTCTGAAAAACCAGATTTATTAGTCTTGTCGAAAATATTGCAAAATATTTCAGTTAGAGGCTATTTATAAAGTAAATCTAAAAGCCAGGCGAAAAGAGTTCTGAGAACGATAAAGTACTTGATATGTAGTGTATTTACATAGATAGTCGGTCATGGCGCGAAAGTCTTACCTCACAGATTTAACTGATATGGAGTGGGAAATCTTGGCTCCCTTGATTCCACCAGCTAAAGAAGGAGGGCATCCACGCACAACAGATATGCGTGAAATATGCAATGCCATCTATTATCATTTGAAAACTGGATGCCAATGGAATATGCTTCCGGGGGACTTCCCGCCAAGCTCAACGGTATACAGCTATTACCGTAAGTGGCAGCGTAAGGGAGTTTGGGAAAAATTAAACCATACACTGTGTGGTCAAGTTCGCACAAAATTAGGTAGATCAACACAACCAAGTGCGTTAGCGAAGCTCGCCGTAGGCATCGCAGTAGATAGTCAGTCGGTAAAAACGACTGAAAAAAGGGGGATGTCTACGGCTTTGATGGTGGCAAGTTAGTCAAAGGAAGAAAACGTCAAACAATCGTTGATAGCCTTGGGCTATTGCTCAAAGTGATTGTGAGCGAAGGCAATGCTCCTGAAAGAGTACTTGCAGCATATGCCTTGATGGAACTGGTGGAAGAACGCCCAGAATTATTGGAAAAAGTTGAAGTTTTATGGGTTGACTCGGGGTATGACGGCGATAAGTTTGCGCTAGCTGTTTGGTTGATGATTCAAGCTCATGTTGAAGTCATACGCCGTACTGATAAAGAATTTGAAGTTTTACCCAAGCGTTGGGTAGTAGAAAGAACATTTGTCTCAGTAAGGATTATGAACGTCTTCCTGAAATGAGTGAAGCGGCCATATATGCTGTTATGACTCGTATTATGCTACGTCGTCTAGTCGTCTAAAGATTTACTTTATAAATGGTCTCTTAACCCAGATTATCTGGATCGATTCCTAGCGCTCTTAATTGTTCTGTCAATTGTTGCACCCGTTGTTCTGCTTGTTGAGCGCGTTGAGCTTCTTGTTGAGCGCGTTGTGATTCTTGTTGAGCGCGTTGTGATTCTTGTTGGGCGCGTTGAGCTTCTTGTTGGGCGCGTTGAGCTTCTTGTTTTACTTGTTCTGCGGGCGTGAGATATCGTTGTCCTTGCTCATCATACCAATACATCCATTCCCGCGTTACGCCACAATAATTTCCTCTTTCGCAACCAATTCCTAAACCAATTTCTGGTAGCCAAACAGGGTTTCCCTCTTGCAATTCATACTTACCATTCACTAACTTATGTACTTCCAGATGAGGTTTGCGGCGGCGACGGGAGGAATAAATCACATAGTAAAGTACGCCCAAAGCCTCATATTCATCCAATTTAGTCGTGTATTCCTTGCGATAATTTTGGGAAACTACTTCTAGCACGAAAATCGGTACGACATTTTCATCCCACAGCACATAACTGGGACGCAACTCTTCATCATAAAACCGCTCTACCCCTAAGCTCAAAAACCCATCTGGCACAATGGGCGGTTTATCGGGGTGATAATAAATACCCATATCTATGGCAAATAGCCAGTCCATACGTTCTGCCCAAAGTATCAGCAGGATCGCCTTCAGCAAACCTGGTATCAATTCTTGCAGTTCATTATCCACAGGAGTTTCGTCAGAGTCTGGTAGTTCCTCGGCTGAGGGCAAGTGCCTTGGCAAGTTGTAGTTTAACATCGCTGGTTTCCCCAAAAATCAAAGGATATTTGGCTCCGTTTGGCTCATCAGAATTATAGCGATTTCTTCACTAGCAATATCTACAAAAGGGCTGTTTGGTAACGCACGTAGATTAATGATTAGGATTTACGTCTACCTACCTATTGCGATCCGATAATCTTGATAATGTAAATATTTTATTTTGACTAAGTGATACCACATGTGGTATTGATAAATAACTAAGATTCTACAGATAAAATAGTTACTAGCTCATTTGTTAGTTGTGCAGAGCATTGCCTCAGCTAAAGTTGCAGCCCAGTCAAGAATCTAAGCGTTTCTACCCCACAAAGGAAATTGCTTAAGGCAATAAAATTTTGGTAACTCTTAACTATTAATAAATATATAGGTGCTTAGTGCTATTAATGCTTTATATTTAGCGACAGGGTGGTGCAAACAGCCACTCATCTTTAAATACTTAGGAGGCAGTACCCACCGGGAGCAACTCACGCTTCGATACCATCAGCACGTAGCGTAAGTAAAGGTGAAGTTGATATTAAAACGAATAATTTTTGCTGAATTGCGACAGATAAAGACTAAACTAAAAAGTCTTGTGCAGCAAAACCTGTAGCTTTAAATGAAGTAATCATGTCTAAGGTTCTTGTCTCAGATTCTATTGACCAAGCTGGAATTGACATTCTTTCGCAAGTTGCTACTGTTGATGTCAAAATAGGTCTAAAACCAGCCCAACTGCTCGAAATTATTGGTGAATATGACGCACTGATGATTCGTTCTAGTACGCGCGTCACTCAAGAAATCATTGAAGCTGGCACTCAGCTAAAAATCATCGGTCGTGCTGGCGTAGGTGTGGATAATGTGGATGTTCCCGCAGCCACACGCCGGGGAATTGTGGTAGTCAATTCTCCAGAGGGAAACACAATTGCCGCCGCCGAACACGCGCTAGCAATGATTTTGGCTTTGTCTCGCCACATTCCCGATGCTAATGCCTCGGTGAAACGCGGTGCGTGGGATCGCAATAGCTTTGTTGGCGCGGAAGTCTACAAAAAAACTCTCGGTGTTGTCGGTTTGGGTAAAATTGGCTCCCATGTTGCGGCTGTAGCTAAGACAATGGGGATGAAACTCCTAGCTTATGACCCTTTTATTTCTACAGAACGAGCCGAACAGCTTGGCTGCCAGTTGGTGGAGCTAGATTTACTTTTCCAGCAAGCAGACTATATCACTCTACACATCCCGAAAACCCCAGAAACTACCCACTTAATCAATGCCACAACTTTGGCAAAGATGAAACCTACAGCCAGGATTGTCAACTGCGCTCGTGGTGGGATCATTGATGAAGTTGCTTTAGCAGCAGCTCTGAAAGCAGGTAAAATTGGTGGTGCCGCCTTGGATGTGTTCGAGTCAGAACCACTGGGTGAATCGGAATTGCGATCGCTAGGCAAAGAAGTTATCCTCACTCCCCACTTAGGAGCCTCTACTGCAGAAGCTCAAGTAAATGTGGCTATTGATGTTGCCGAACAAATTCGAGATGTACTTTTAGGACTACCAGCGCGTTCAGCCGTCAACATTCCTGGACTCGGCCCCGATGTGTTGGAAGAACTCAAACCCTATATGCAGTTAGCAGAAACTCTAGGTAATCTAGTAGGACAGCTAGCTGGCGGACGCGTGGAAGTACTCAATATTCGACTACAAGGGGAACTTGCAACCAATAAAAGTCAGCCTTTGGTAGTAGCTGCCCTCAAAGGATTACTTTACCAAGCTCTGCGGGAACGGGTAAATTACGTCAATGCCAGCATAGAAGCCAAAGAACGCGGAATTCGGGTAATTGAAACCCGCGATGCTTCTATTAGAGACTATGCCGGAACGCTTCATCTAGAAGCTACGGGTACTTTGGGTACTCATTCTGTCACCGGCGCTTTGTTGGGTGAGCGGGAAATCCACCTAACTGATGTTGACGGTTTCCCCATTAACGTCCCACCCAGCAAATATATGCTGTTTACCCTGCACCGCGATATGCCGGGGATTATCGGCAAACTTGGTTCCTTACTCGGCAGTTTTAATGTGAATATTGCCAGTATGCAAGTAGGCCGTAAAATCGTCCGTGGTGATGCGGTAATGGCTCTGAGTATAGATGACCCTTTACCTGAAGGCATTTTGGATGAGATTATAAAAGTTCCTGGTATTCGGGACGCGTATACAGTAACACTATGATTGCTGAGTGCTGAGTAATGTTAGCTGTAGCGGGGCGTTTAGCCCGTGCTGAGTGAAGAAAAGTTAGGAGTGAATAGTCAGGAGTGAGAAGTTAAAAACCAGAACTCCTAATTCCTAACTAATAACTCATAACTCTCTCAAACTCAGCACTCAGCACTCAGCACTCAGCACTCAATAAATGGCAAACACCTGGTGGGAATTACAGATTTTATGTGAGCCAGACCTAGAAGATTCGATCTTTTGGCGACTGGAAGATTTTGGCTGTCGGGGAACAGCTAGTGAAAACAAAGGAAATTCATCTTTAGTTAGGGCTTATTTATCGACAATTCAAACACAGCTACTAGATTTGGCAGCGCTGTCACTTTGGCTGCGTCAAGATGCCCTTTGTGTAGGAATTTCATCTCCCTCACTGCAATGGCAGTTAATTGATGAGGAAGATTGGGCAACTAGCTGGAAACAATATTGGCATCCGCAAGAAATCGGCGATCGCTTCCTAATTAATCCTGCGTGGCTACCATTACCAGAAACAACAGAACGGTTGGTAATTCGTCTTGACCCTGGTGTAGCATTTGGTACGGGCAACCATGCCACCACTCAGTTATGTTTGGAATCCCTAGAAATGCGGCTGAGTGGAGTTCCTCAGTCATTTGTGGGTAATAGTGGCAAACATGAACATCTGGTAATTGCAGATATTGGCTGTGGTTCTGGTATCCTTTCCATTGGGGCGCTGCTACTGGGAGCCAAAAAAGTCTATGCAGTAGATAATGACCCTTTAGCGGTGCAATCAACTATCAGTAATGGTGTCTTGAATGACATTGGCTCAGAACGTTTACTACCAGCACTGGGAAGTGTAGATGTTTTGACAAAACTGCTTGAGAAACCAGTGGACGGTATAGTTTGCAATATTTTGGCTCATGTAATTATTGAGTTGATTCCAGAAATGAGTGCGATCGCTAAACCTGAAACTTGGGCGATCTTCAGTGGTATTTTACTAGAACAATCTAAAGCTGTTGCTGACGCTTTAGAACAAAATGGTTGGGTCGTTGCTACCCTGTGGAAACGAAAAGAATGGTGTTGCTTGAATGTACGGCGTTCTTAACCGACGCAAAACTGGGCAATACCCTACGGGAAGCGACTTTGCGTCTACATGAATTGCCCATAGCTGAAGGTTTCAGCTATGGTTTGCGTCAGTCTTCTAGAAAAAATGGATGATACGTTTTAACAGTATTCGACTTAAGTATAAGTAATCAAGCAATCTGAAGTGACATAATATATAGATTAACCACTATTGACTTTTAAAACCAGCGATGAAAGAACGGCTACAAATCCACAAAAAAGCTGACTCATTCGCTTCTAAGTCAGAACAAGGTCAGTTGCCATCTCACCTTTTAACTACTCACTCTCAACTTGGCTCTAACAAGCCCATAGTACAGGCAAAAGTAGAGAATCAGAAATTTCAAGAGTATCAGTTCGAGGCAACAAAACTCCAAATCCAAGCCAAGCATGGCACAATCACGCCAGACGGACAGGAACGACTCACTGTATTACAGGCAAAGATGAATGAGTCGTTGCAGCAAGGAAAGGAACACTCTTTTCAGTTTGGTCATAACATTGACAAAATGGCGATCAAACGTGCTGGTACTGTGTCACTGGCACAAATGCAACCCCTTCAGGAACCACTAATACAGCCAAAACTCACTGTTGGCCAACCAGGAGATCAGTATGAGCAAGAAGCTGATAGAGTAGCTACTTCTGTTGTCAGCCAAATTAATCAAGCTACTTTACAAAACCAAGAAGGACAGCAGACGACCTTACCAGGTAGCAGAAACATCCAAGCAAGCTCTGAAGAAATATTAGCAGCAAATAACTCAGCAGATAAAAAACAAAAATTTTTACAAGATTACTCTCTAGCCAAAACACTAGTAAATGGCATAGACGACACATTACCAGAAGATAAAATACTGGAACAACTATTCAAAAACTTTGGCAATATCCAATTTCAACACACAATGGTGAGCAAGAGTCAAGAAACTCTCTTGAAAGGCTCTCCCGAAGGAGATTGTCAGACATTAGCTCGTGCGTTTAAAAAAGTTGCAGAAGAATATTTCGGCATTGAGAAAATAACAGTTGAAAGCATTGCCAAACCTTTTTTGAGTGAAGCTGGAGTTACACCATATCAAGGCAAAAAGCCTAATTGTGATGATGGTAAGCGGTGGTTTTTCCAAAACCATTATTGGGCTAGTTGGAACGGAAAGGTTTACGACGTTTTATTCCTCAGCCATAAGCGAACTGAAGCAGATATGGCAAAACAGGTGCAGCCACTTACATCTATGTTGATGCCTGAACAAGAGTACTATGAAACAGAAAAAGGAAAAGTTGTATATCCAATTGTTAATAAGTACTCAACTGTAGAAATTAGTATATTTGAGAAACTGAAAAACTTTGTGAATAATCTTGGTAGATTTTTCTCTGACAATATGAGTGCGATAATAAATAAAATTCAGTCTTTATTGTCTAAAGGTGGAAACAACGCTAGTGGTTTTGATTCTTTAATGAGAGAACTAGAAAATGACAAAACCAGTACTGTGGTCTCAAATAATCAAAATCAATAATTATAGACCTTGATGAGATCGTTAATGAATGCGATCGCATTTTTACTTGGTACAAGATTAATCCAATCGCGATCGCTTTGCAGACAAAGGCAAATCAGTTATTTTGGTTAGCGATCTATGCGATCGCAGTAATTAAACTCACGTTATATTCACAAGGGTAAAGGGAAACGATAAAAGAAAAACTTTTACCCTTTAATCCTATAAAATTTTACATACTTCAGTTTAATCGTACTTAATTACTTGGATAATCCTGACTTGCCTACAACTGTTGCCTTTTCGGACGATCAACTGCAATGCTTGTTTACGTAGGCGTAGCCTGTCGTAGACATCGCACCAACATGCCTGAAGTACGGAATACGGCGCTTCGCGCCTGTTCCTCAAGGGTTTTCAGGCTGCCTTACTTATAAAAAAATCCGATGTCTTAATTAAGTGCAGATCAAGCTTCCATATAATAGTTGAAGAAGTGCAACAAAATTAAACATCAAGTAAAGTCCCTCCTCTGTCACTCCCTCTCCAACATACCCCTGTATGGGCAATACATTATAAACGCCTTAAGGCAGTTTTCTTAAAAGTATTGCTCCTGCAAGCTTAACTTTGGCTTGGCAGACTAGATAAATCGGGTCTGGTTGGCATCTACGCGGTTCAATTCAAAATTTTGCCTTTGGCACGCTACACGAACACAACAGGAGAACACGAAATCTATGACCAGACTAGAAACCCGCACTGAACCAATGGTGCTAAACATGGGGCCACACCACCCCTCAATGCACGGGGTTCTGCGGCTAATCATGACTCTGGATGGCGAGGATGTCGTTGACTGTGAACCGGTCATCGGCTACCTGCACCGGGGAATGGAAAAAATTGCTGAGAACCGCACTAATGTTATGTACGTCCCTTACGTTAGTCGCTGGGACTACGCTGCGGGAATGTTCAACGAAGCCGTCACTGTTAACGCCCCAGAAAAGCTTGCAGGTGTCGCTGTCCCCAAACGCGCTAGCTACATTCGCGTCATTATGCTGGAGTTGAACCGCATCGCTAACCACTTGCTATGGTTTGGCCCCTTTTTAGCTGACGTAGGCGCTCAAACTCCCTTCTTCTACCAGTTCCGCGAACGGGAGATGATTTATGATTTGTGGGAAGCTGCTACAGGTTATCGGATGGTAAATAATAACTACTTCCGCGTTGGTGGAGTAGCGGCTGATTTACCTTACGGTTGGGTAGATAAGTGTCTGGAATTTTGCGACTACTTATTACCTAAAGTTGATGAGTACGAACGTTTAGTAACAGATAACCCCATCTTCCGGCGACGTGTTGAGGGTATTGGGACTATCACCCGTGAAGAAGCAATTAACTGGGGACTTTCTGGCCCCATGTTACGCGCTTCTGGCGTGCAATGGGATTTGCGGAAAGTTGACCATTACGAATGTTACGACGATTTCGACTGGGATGTACAGTGGGAAACCGCCGGTGATTGCTTTGCCCGTTACGTGGTGCGGATGCGGGAAATGCGCGAATCTGTGAAGATTATTCGCCAAGCAATTAAAGGACTTCCTGGCGGCCCTTACGAAAATCTGGAAGCCAAGCGTTTAGCCGCAGGTAAAAAATCTGAATGGGACGCATTTGATTACCAATTCATCGGTAAAAAAGTTTCCCCCACTTTCAAGATACCCAAGGGTGAAATCTATGCCCGTGTAGAAAGTGGCAAAGGTGAGTTGGGAATTTACTTGGTTGGCGATGATAATGTCTTCCCTGCACGTTGGAAGATTCGCGCCGCAGATTTTAACAACCTTCAGATTGTTCCACATTTACTGCGCGGCATGAAGGTTGCAGATATTGTGGTGATTCTCGGTAGCGTTGACGTAATTATGGGGTCTGTGGATAGGTAGTAAATATCTATCTAAGTATTTTTTAGAGCAGTTGTATTATGCAACTGCTCTTTTTTTATAATTTTTGAAGACGCGATAAATCGCCGTCTCTACAAAGGATTGATTATTGTACAGACGGCGATTTATCGCGTCTCTAATCTGGCTGGAAAAATTTTTTACTCATATAACAGATGTACGAAATATTGATGAGTTTTAAATAATGCCCCGGATATTTGACAACATTGATTTACAGTTACTACCGATTTTACGAGAAACCCTCAAAGTCTCTTATCGCGCAGACTTTTGTGTTGGCTACTTCAACCTCAGAGGTTGGCGAAGAATTGATGATTTGATTGAACAGTATATTGGTAGTGAAAATGCTTGTTGTCGTTTGCTAATTGGGATGCAAAGCTTACCCAGTGATGAAGTTCATGCAGCATTTAGCCTTGTTAGTGGTGATGGACGAATTGACAACAGTAGCATTGTGCGGTTTAAAAAACGCATGGCGGCGGAATTTCGCCAGCAGTTGACTATCGGTGCGCCGACTAATCAAGATGAAGCGGGGTTGCGGCGGTTAAGTCATCAGCTAAAAAGTCAGAAGGTAATTATTAAACTGTTTTTGCGGCATTCTCTCCACGCCAAGTTATATCTTGTATATCGCCATGACCCTAACGCTCCAACTGTGGGATTCTTGGGTAGCAGTAATTTAACCCTTCCTGGACTGGCAAAACAAGGGGAGTTGAATGTTGATATTTTAGACCACGATGCTTGTAATAAACTGCAAAAGTGGTTTAGCGATCGCTGGCAAGATTACGGTTGTGTAGATATATCCCAAGAATTGGCGGAAATTATTGACCAGAGTTGGGCGAGAGATGAGCTAGTTTCGCCTTACTACATCTACCTCAAGATAGCTTACCACTTATCCCATGAAGCGATCGCAGGACTTTCAGAATTTCGTATCCCCCGCGAATTTAATAACTTATTTGATTTCCAAAAAGCTGCCGTACAGCTAGCAGCACGTCATGTAACTAGGCGTGGTGGCGTATTAGTGGGTGATGTGGTTGGTTTGGGCAAAACTTTAGTTGGAACCGCCTTGGCGAAGATATTACAAGAAGATTGTTATTTAGAAACGCTGATTATTTGCCCAAAAAACTTGGTTTCAATGTGGCAAGAATATAAGGATAACTATCGGTTACTTGCCGAAATTATGCCAATTAGTCAAGTACAAAATAAATTACCAACACTCCGGCGTTACCGAGTTGTGTTAATTGATGAAAGTCACAATTTACGCAACCGCGAAGGTAAACGTTATCGAACAATCATAGAATATATTGCTGCTAATGAAAGTAAATGTATTTTATTATCTGCGACTCCTTACAATAAAAGTTATCTTGACCTTTCCGCGCAACTGCGGCTATTTGTGCCAGAAGACCAAGATTTAGGATTAAGACCAGAAGCTTTAATTAATGAACTGGGTGGCAGTTCTATAGGAGAATTAGAGTTTATTAGAAAGCATCAATGTTCAGTCCGTTCTTTAGCTGCCTTTGAGAAAAGCGAACACCCTGATGACTGGCGAGAATTGATGAAGCGTTATATGGTGCGACGCACTCGCTCTTTTATTAAAGATAATTATGCCCACACAGATGAAACAGGGCGGAAATATTTAGAATTTTCTGATGGGAGACGTTCTTATTTTCCTCAGCGTCTACCTCGTAGTCTCAAGTTTCCTTTAGAAGGTTCTAACACAGACTTTTATGCGCGTCTTTACTCTGAGTTAGTAGTAGAAGTCATTAATCAACTTAACTTACCTCGTTATGGGCTAGGAAATTACGTTATTGCTAAACAAAAACAGCCACCTACAGACACTGAGCAACGCTTTATTAATAGCTTATTTCGTGGTGGTAGGAGGTTAATGGGTTTTTCACGCACTAATTTGTTTAAACGTTTGGAAAGTAGCGGCGTTGCTTTTATCCAATCAATTGAACGCCATATATTACGGAATTTTATTTATTTATATGCTCTAGAAAATGGGCTTGATATTCCTATTGGAACTCAGGAAGCTGAGTTATTAGATACAAGGAATAATGATGAAGATGCTGATTCTGTAGCAGCAGCTTTGTTTGATACTGAAACCGAAGAAGATGATTTTGACCTAACCCCCCAACCCCCTTCCCTAGTAAGCAAGGGGGAGAATTCAAAGCTTCTCTCCTTGCAGGAGAGAGGTTTGAAGAGAGGTTTTCCAGACGAGGATGAGAAGGCATCGAAAACAGAAAAAGTTTTTCGTCAAAGAGCAGAATCAATTTACCAAGAATATACAACCCGATATCAACGAAGATTTAAGTGGTTGCGTTCTACACTTTTTGATATTAAAAAACTGAAACGTGATTTGCTAGAAGATGCCAAAGCATTAATTAATATATTGCAACAGTGTGGCGAGTGGAATCCTCAAAAAGATGAAAAGCTTGCGGCTTTAATCAAACTGCTAACAAAAACTCACCCTCAAGATAAAGTACTAATTTTCACGCAATTTGCTGATACAGTCCGCTACCTTGCAGACAATTTGCAGTTGAATCATATTACTAATGTAGCTGGGGTAATAGGTCAATCTAAAGACCCGACAGTAATGACGGGAAGATTTAGCCCTGTGAGTAATGGAAAACGGGAGAAAATTTCATCATCAGATGAGTTGCGAGTTTTAATCGCCACCGATGTTTTGAGTGAAGGTCATAATTTGCAAGACTGTGCAATTATCGTCAATTGGGATTTACCTTGGGCGATTATTCGCTTAATTCAACGCGTGG
Source organism: Nostoc sp. FACHB-133 (assembly GCF_014698055.1). Lineage (NCBI taxonomy): Bacteria > Bacillati > Cyanobacteriota > Cyanophyceae > Nostocales > Nostocaceae > Nostoc > Nostoc sp. FACHB-133. The sequence continues at coordinate 4,403 of NZ_JACJSH010000047.1, read as the reverse complement.
GAAGAGTAGACCGCATTGGTCAAAATGCTGATAAAATTCTCTGTTATTCTTTTTTACCAGCCGAAGGAGTAGAACGGATTATTAATTTGCGGGGACGACTCCGCAAACGACTGCAAGAAAATGCGGAAGTGGTGGGAACTGATGAAGCTTTTTTTGAAGATGATGATGCACGAGTAATTCTCGACCTCTACAACGAGAAATCTGGAGTTTTAGATGGCGAAGAAGATACGGAAGTTGATTTGACATCAGAAGCATTTCAAATTTGGAAAAAAGCCACCGATAATAATCCCGGTTTGAAAAAAACGATTGAAGAAATGCAAAATGTGGTTTATTCTACCCGCGCTCATACTCCGCAACCTGTGCAACCAGAGGGAGTACTGCTTTATATGAAAACCACAGAGGGAAATGATTCTTTGATTTATGTTGACCGCGATGGAAATAGCGTTACTCAATCACAATTAGCCGTGCTTCGGGTAGCGGCGTGTGAAGAATCTACTCCAGCGATACCGAGGGATAAACAGCATCACAAGTTAGTACAAAAGGGTGCTGAATTGATTGCTGAAGAAGAGAAAAATGCTGGTGGTCAATTAGGGCGACCATCAGGTGCAAGGTTCCGCACTTATGAACGACTGAAAAGTTATGTTCAAGAAATGAAGGGAACACTATTTGTTAGTGAAGAACTTTTAAAAGCAATTGATGAGATTTACCGTTATCCTTTGCGACAGTCAGCTATTGATACTCTGAATCGTCAACTGAGAAGTGGCATTAATAATCAGGTGTTGGCTGATTTAGTTGTGTCGTTACGCATGGATGACCGTTTGTGTATTGTGACAGAAGAACTGGAGAAACGAGAACCTCAGATTATTTGTTCATTAGGATTATTTTCTAATTCGTAATTAAGGCAGAAGACGCGATAAATCGCCGTCTCTACAAAAAGCTGATTATTGTAGAGACGGCGATTTATCGCGTCTTTGTTATATTTAAAGATATAATTTAACTATTTTAGGAGTAATTTTTATGGTTATATTATCATCTAATCTTTCTTTAACAGAGTTTCTGCAATTACCAGAAACCAAACCAGCTAGTGAATATATTGATGCAAAAATCTACCAAAAACCAATGCCGCAGGGAAAACATAGCAGAATCCAAACTCGTTTATCAACCGAGATTAATCAGAAAAGCGAACCTGAGCAAAAAGCTTTAGCATTAACTGAATTACGCTGCACATTTGGAGGACGTTCTTTAGTTCCAGATATTGCTGTATTTGAGTGGTCACGGCTTATTGTTGATGAAGATGGGGAAATTGCCAATAAATTTGAAACTTATCCAGATTTGATAATTAAAATTCTCTCACCTGACCAATTTCCTAACCGTGTAATTGATAAAATTATTTTTTGTATTAATCATGGGACAAAATTAGGTTGGTTTATTGACTCTAATGATAAATCGGTGATGGTATTTCAACCTAATAAATTGCCAGAAGTAAAATATAATAATGATAAATTGGCTGTTCTTGATGAATTAGCAGATTGGCAAATTACGCCAGCAGATATATTTAGTTGGTTAAAGGTTAAATAGCAAAAAAATTGTAGGTTGGGGAGCCACTGCGTTGCGTTCCGCTCCACCCAACATACGTTTAATGCACTGTTTGATTTGCTTCCAACCAGTTAAGTAAATCCTCAATGGCTGTAAAATCCAATAAAGCCTCGCCAAGTGCTTCTAATTGCTCTAAAGAAAGAGTTTGAATGCGCCCCCGAACCTCTTCTGGTAACTCTCCCACCCGTTTTTGTAGTTGCCGTAACACGAGGGTTTGTCCTTGTTCTTGTTTTCCCCGCTCATAACCAATGCGCTCGCCTGTGGTAATGTAGCTTATAGTTTGCTCCTGCTCAAACTGCTTAAAGGATGTTTGAAAAGTCATAATTGATTGATGTCTCAAATATTTTTTACCCCACCCTAACCCTCCCCTTGCAAAGGGGAGGGAACAAGATTTTCCGGTTTCCCCCCTTTACAAGGGGGGATTAAGGGGGGTAATAATTCGATTCAAATCATTACATACCACTTTTTAAACATCCTTTAAGGTTTTTAGTAAAATCATAACCCAATCAATAAATCGATAAAAGTTACGAATATCTTTTTATTGCAATCCTAATTCATACAATCGGCGAATCAAGCTAAATTTCCAAGCTTTACTTTTACTCCTCAACCTACGCTTACACCCAATGGCAATAGACGTGATGAATCGCCGTCTCTACAATAATTAACCCTTTGTAGAGACGGCGATTTATCGCGTCTTTCTTTCTTATATTACGTAAAATACCGAAATGAGAAAGCAAACTGGGGTTTGAAAAAGTAAAAGCTCATTTTGCTTACGGAAAACACCGAAATGAGAAAGCAAACTGGGGTTTGAATAAGTAAAAGCTTCTTTTGCTTGCGGAAAACACCAAAATGAGAAAGCAAACTGGAGTTTGAATAAGTAAAAGCTTCTTTTACTTGCGGAAAACACCGAAATGAGAAAGCAAACTGGGGTTTGAATAAGTAAAAGCTTCTTTTGAGAAAGCATTTCAGTGTTTTGATAAAGTAAACAGACCTTTTTATAAAGCAATTAGGCATTTTGATAAAGTAATCAGCAAATATACTTGACAATTAAAAATTACGGTTGCACAAATAAAGCCGACGTTTAGAGAAATTGATAATTTTTACGTATAATTTCTCAGCCTAATTAAATGTAAAGGATTTATAAAGTATAAAAAGCATGGTAAAAATTTAACTCTTATAAACAGGGTTTCTTAAAGTCCGCCAGCGCAGACTTAATTTTTAAAGCCACAGATTTATTTTCTGAATGGCAAATTTACCATGCTTGGTTTTTATTTTCCAAGCATGGTAAATTATGTCGCTTAATTTTCAACGAACACGCGATTTACTCTCTAAGTTCAAATTTAGTGATTTATTTATAGAAGAATTAGGTTGGTCTAAACCCTCAAGACAAAAACCCGAAACCTTAAAGATTGATAACAAGACGTATCAATACCAGAAAATTGCTGAACTCTCAGGGGTTGCAATCTTTGAAGTCACCGCAGCAGATGGAAACATACCAGAAGCTAAAGTGAGAGTTGCTATTCATCAAGAAGTTACTAAACTTATAGCTGAAAATCTCCTAATTTTTATTACTGAAGAACGCACACGTAGTCTTTGGTATTGGGTGAAACGAGAAGGAAATAAAAGCTACGTTCGTGACCATTTATATGTGAAAGGTCAACCAGGAGACTTATTTTTAAGCAAGCTTGGTTCTTTAGTTATTGATATTACTGAATTGGAACATGGTGAACCGACGGTTGTCGAAATTGCCTATAAGTTACAACGCGGGTTTGATGTTGAACCTGTAACTAAGAAGTTTTACAAGGAATTTCAAGAGCAACATCAGAAATTTTTACTGTTTGTTAAAGGTATTGATAATGAAATAGATAGACGTTGGTATACATCGGTAATTCTGAATCGCCTGATGTTTGTTTATTTTCTCCAGCGTAAGGGTTTTATTGATAACAAAGATTTAAATTATCTGCAAAATAAGCTTGAACAAAGTAAACAAAAAGCTGAAAATCATTTTTATGGTGAATTTCTCAAGGCTTTGTTTTTTGAAAGTTTTGCAAAACCTGAGATTGAACGCGATTTATCTGTACAAGAATTGGTAGGTAAGGTTAAATACCTGAATGGTGGATTATTTCTCAAGCATCATATTGAAGATAAATATCAGATTTCTATAGTTGATGAGGCGTTTGAGCAAGTTCTAGATTTATTTGGGCGTTATTCTTGGAATCTAGATGATACGCCGGAAGGGAAAGACGATGAGATAAATCCTGATGTATTAGGATATATTTTTGAGAAATATATTAACCAAAAAGCTTTTGGAGCCTATTATACTAGACCACAAATTACAGAATATCTCTGTGATAGAACTATCCAGAAGTTAATTGTAGACCGCGTAAATGATGCGCTATCTGATAAGTATAAGCCATTTGAGGATATTAATGAACTTATTATCAAGCTGGATACAAATGTTTGTAGTCTACTAATGGATGATATTCTTCCTAATTTATCAATTCTTGACCCAGCTTGTGGTTCTGGTGCTTTTCTTGTGGCGGCGATGAAGACGCTAATCCAAGTTTACAGCGCGGTGTTTGGGACAATTAAATTGATGGATGATGGTATTCTCAAAACTAAGCTTGAAGATATAGAAAATTCCCATCCCTCACTACCTTATTTTATCAAAAAGCGAATTGTTTCTGATAACCTCTATGGTATAGATAAGTAAGCCGTGGGAAAAATTTATAAGTATGTAACAAAAAATTAAGCAGAAGAATTGGAGTTAAATCTTATACGCTGTGTACTATATTTTCCCTTCTCTG
>NZ_JACJSH010000046.1:0-56219 GCF_014698055.1 Nostoc sp. FACHB-133 | reverse complement strand
TCAGTGACATCGAATCATACCTCAAGCGATCGCTTTTTAGATCCTAAATAACTCTTGATGGAGCCAACTTATTTGTTAAGCAATATTTCGCCAGCAGTATCAAACTTCCAGATACCTACATTTTCCTGTCCGATGTAAAGGAAGCCAGTTTCCTGGTCTACCACCATACCCTCGGTTTGGGGATCGCGACCCTCAATTGTTGGCACGGTGAATTCTCGCACTAGTTCAGCCCCAATTGTGCCATTACCTTTGTCAATCAATTTGAACTGAGCTATGTCTCCAGTTTGGCGACGACTGGTAAAGACATAGTAATCATTAGTTACGGGGCTACGGTATAAGGTAAGTCCGTAAGAACTGCGAGTTGATGCAGAATAAGGAGGTTCAAAAGGTGATGCTTGGAAGATAGTACCAATATTGCTATCGGTGATATTTTCCAGATATTGACCAGGGTTACTGGGGTTGGGGTTAATTTTGAAGATTGCTAGTTTATCATTGTTGCGATCGCTAGCTACGGCAATATCAATCGATTGATTGCCTAATTTAAAACCGTATTGCAGGTCAATGTTGTTGTAGCGAATGCCACCGGGATTAACTGTCTGCAACAAATTACCAGACAAGTCATAAACCCGCAGTCCGGCATTTTTAACTGAGATTAGTACTAGACTATCGGCAGAGTTTGTGGCATTAACATAGATTGCAGGATCGTCAGCATCGGCATTCTGATCTACAGCAGGTAATGCTGGATCTTCATCGTCCAATAAATCGGGACGAGTTTCTACTGTAGGTGCAGCAGTTGGAACCAAGTCTGCACCCAAGGTGAGGATTTGGGTATATTGGGTGCTACCAAAGTTGTTATCACTCACCAGCACAATGGATTGACGACCATCTGCTAGTTTAGAACCGAAGGCAAGACCTTCTATATTATCCACTCCTATAATCGGGTGATTGGCATCGGTAGGTAAATTCAGATCGGTTAAATTCAACAGCAGACGTTTTTGAGCGGGTTTAATAGCTGCTAGTTGTTCCGCACTCAAATTATTGAGAGAATCGTAGAAACTGATGTCAGTTGCACCTTGCAAAGAAACTTCGTAGATTTTGATGGTATTGCCTACACCTTGGGCAAAGGAGCGTTCCAACGCCAGGAAAGTACCACGATTATCTATTGCTAGCAAATCTGCCAAACCATTGTCAGCAGAGCCTGTGCTTGGGTTTGGTGCTTCGGGAATGGCATCGGTAATGTAGAGGTATTCTTTTTCTGGTTGTCCAGTAAATAGATTGTATTGCAGAATCCGGGATGGGCTACCACTGGTGAGTGAAGCTTTTAATCCATCTTGGGAGAGGGCGTTTTCGGTGGCAGTGAATAGGGTTTTCTGGTCGGGTGTGATGGTGAGGCTTTCAAAGGCTAAGTTATTGTATACGCCTGATGTCTGCGTATCTCCGGCATCTACAATACCATTTTTGTTGGTATCTTCAACTACTGGCAGGAATTTGCTGGGGACAAAAAGCGATCCTACTTCTTGCCCTGTAGTTAGGGAAAATTCTTTAATAAAGGGATTAGTAACACGACCAACAGTAGGATTAACTTCCCCCTCGGAAGAGATAAAGACTGTACCATTGTTAGTTAAAGCAATACCTTCTGGGTCAAGGCTGTTGATTGCAAAAAAGTTGCCGTTGGTATCTTTCAATGGTGTGACGTTAGTAAAAGTCACCCCGGAATCGGCAGTAGTGAAGGTATAAAAACGGGCATAGGCAACTTGAGAGCGATCGTCTGAGATACCGTAGTAGCGGTTGTTAGCTGCATCGTAGGTGACACCAGATAGTCCACCCACTGGAATCGGTGCCCCATTCACTGTTCCCGCCGCACCAGTTGGAATAAAGCTAGTAGGAAAAATAGTTTGTCGTTCAAATCCCACACTGGGAATAGTTTTACCTGCTTGAGTCGCCCCAGTTTGCACATCTGCGAACACTAAGCGATGGTCAGAACTGGGGAAAGGGAAAGTACCAACTGAGGAGAATGTCGGGTCAGTATTTAGCGGCCAAAATACTCCTGAGTCGCTAATTTTCAGATCAACGGAGGGTAGCACGTAATCAGTACGCAGATTTCCCGGAGCCGTATCAGCAAAGTCTGCGGTGTCAAAGCTAGGATTACCTTTTTGGCTAGCGTTTGCACCATCTTGCAAGTCTGCTTGTTGGACACCACCAAGACTGGTAGGGATGACATTAGTATTGATATTGGGATTTTGCAACAGTTGGCGAATAGCATTGTCAAAACTATCACCATCTAACGGATCTGCATTTTGATCGCCCACAATCATAAAGCTTGAACCAGAAGCAATCCCGCCCGTTTTTCCCTGGTCATCATAAATGTAATTACCATTACCAGGAGTAATATAATCTGCCCATAAGCGAATCTCGTCGTGGTTGCGCTTACCATTACGGTCTTCCGCACCATCAAAAGTTGGGGGTGTAGGGTGGCTAGCAAGGACATGAATTGTCTCGCCGTTTACTTGGATGGGTACATCCCAGTGGCTTTTAGAAGAGAGGCGTAGAACTGATAGTTCCTCCTGAGAATACCAATCATTTAGCTCTGGTGTATTGGGATCATCGGGAAGCAAAGCATTGGGCATATCCTTCCAGAGGAAGTTTTGGAAGGTGCGGACGTTGGCAGTGTCGATGGGATATTTGGATAACAGTAACATCCCGTATTGGCCAGGAAAATCACCAAAGCCGAAGGCATCATCGCCATATCCTGATGTGCCTGGTGTTGTAACTACTGCGCCATTGTTGTTTAAGTCAAAACCAGAGGCAATACCTGTGTTGGAGGGAGCAATATAGAAGTAGGGGTAGTTAACGGGAGTCGTACCGTTTTGACTTATAGCTAAATAATTTTGCTGGAATAGTTTCACTGCCTCTTGGGAGTAGTCAAACTCATTAATTAGCAGCACATCTGGGTTGTTACGCTGGATAATTTCTGCAACAGCTTTTGCCTGAGCATTATCGGGGGTTGACAAATCGGCTGCTAATTTACCTTGAGCGCTGCGGTTTAGAGAAGCATTAAATTGGGAAAAGCGGATTGTATTATTATTTACCATAAGTTAGTGCTGGGGTAGATTCAAGTTTTGCAAAGATTAGTGTTTATCTGCGGCAACCACAGAACAAAGTTGCCCAATCAAATCGCTGTAAAAGTGGGGAAAATTTTGAGTGTAAATGTCATTTATATTGCCAGTAAGAGACCGTTAATTGCGAAGTGCATCTTTGCAGTTTAGAGAGTTCGCATTATCAACATGGACAATATAAAATGTGCCTTCCAATTCACTGTTATTAGAGATTGTTAGAAGACAGCTATGTAACTTTTTGTATGAGTTCTTAATTGGGCAATCTCAAAGTATACTGTTTAGATTAAGGAACAGCTAGCAAAAGGTTAAGATAAAAATAATTGTAGGTTTAGAGATATTTTTTCCACAGCAATTATTCTCAGTCATATATCCCAATCCGCTTGGGTTAAGCAGAATAGTCGGTTGAGTTGATAAACAAAAAAAGGCTTGATGATGCTGGGTTTCGTTCCTCAAACCAACCTATATCTGATCCTGTATATATCTTTCTATAAATAAGTATCAAGTTGTTTGAAAATTGTTTCACTGTGATTTGAGGTACTTTTAAATTTACCTTAACCACCCTTAATTTTATTGGATAATTTAGATGATTTAAAATTTTTGATACCAATAATAATTTTCAAACATCCTCTTAATGATAGATATTTCACCCGATATAAAATAAGGTGGGCTGTTTACCCACCTTAATGTAAATCTGTATTTTAGTATTACCGCGACCGAAAAAACGATATCTTTTAGTTTTGGCGAAATTGTTCTGATATGTTGAGTAATTCAAACATTAGCGGAAATTACCAGGTTTTAAGCGAACAGAGTTAGGCTGAGACTGACGACGAATTGCTACTCCATTCCGCAAATTGTTTCCAGTACCACCATCTTTGCGATCAAGGAAAGGCTTTAGATTAATGCCACTTCTAGATGAACTAATCCGATTATTGCCACTCCCTAGAAGTGTACGTCCTAAATTATATAATTCATTCCCTCCACTACTGCGATCGCCATAAGTGTTAACGGCTATAGTCTGCTGTCCGTTGTCAGCAGTAGTCAAGTTCTGAAAAATGCTATTACGGATTACAACAGGATCTTTCCCACGGGGTACTGTCAGCACAATTCTACAGCTTGGGTTAGCTTCTGTTGTGACGCAGACAATATTTTCGTTATTTTCTACAGATGTCTGGAGTTCTTGTAAACCATCTGGACGATAAAGTTCTAAGCGACTAGCAATTGTTGCACAACGTCTCTGTGCATCCCAACCACCGCCCAAAGCCGCAGGTGCTGCCCAAGGAAAGAATTGTCCTGGTTGACTTTGTGGCTGATACATAACGGTATACTGACCGTTGTAAGTCTGGCAGGTAAACCGGGTTGTACCGTCAGATGAGGGTGAAGGGGGTATACCTGTTGATGTGTCTATTGGGACTGATGAGCCACCTGATGGGACTGTTGGTACTACTACACCGTCACCAGTAGAGTCATATTGTGCCATTGCTGCCGAATTGCCCAGACACAAAGATAAGCCAATACTACCCAAAGATATCAATCGCAGTAGTTGTGATGACATAAATCATCCTCCAGTAGAAATAAGTAGGGAATTGATAGTTTAAGTGACGAATAATTCTCTATTTTGATTCATTAAAAACGCTATTTTTTTTCCTCTGTTGCTTTTTTCTCTTCGAGTAGCTTTTTCACCCGTGCTTTAATTTCTAGATGACGCTCCACTCCTTCATAGGCGTAACGGTTGTAGCTATTACGGGTAATGAGGTTTTCTAAATAACTAACTCGCTCATTGCCGCCTGGGTGCGAAGATAGCCAACTAGGAGGGGCATTTTTTTGCTGTTTTTCTAGCGTCACCATTAAGTTACGCAAGCCATCAGCAGCGTAGCCAGTGGCAACAATTAGGCGTGTGCCGAGATTATCTGCCTGACGTTCCATGTCGCGGCTGTAACTGAGTGCAAACAGTTGACCGATGGTGCCGCCCAGAGGTAGATATTGGGTAACGTTAGAGATCAGGTTGCCTTCGCTGACTAATTGAAAAGTGTGGGATAAAAGTACATGGGATAATTCATGACCCATTAACCCAGCTAATTCTGCTTCGGAATTAGCTTTAGCGATCGCACCTGCATTAATAAAAATTTTACCCCCAGGTAATGCAAAGGCGTTAAGGCTTTCCTCTGGAATCACAAAGAATTCGTATTTAAACTCGTCCCGTCCTCCTACCTTCGCCAATTTCTGTCCAATTTCATTGACGTATGCCAAAATATCTTCGTCTATAATTACACCCAGCTGTTTTTTTGCCTGCTTTGCCACCGATTCTCCTATGGCTTGTTCACCTTGTAACAGCATGATGGTAGAGTCAAGGGCAGAAAACGGGCCAAGCAGACTGCCAGTGACGGCATAACCTAAAGCACCTGTAATAATATTACCGATGACATTGCCTCTAATTTCTCTTTGTGTATAAGTTTTGTAAAGGTTCAGATTTTCCTCTGCTAGTTTTGTAAACTCAGGCGCTTGGGGATTTTTTGGGTTGAGAATAGCAAATTGACGCGCTGCTAAAGACGCTTCCATCCATTTTTTATCACCAGCTAGGGCTGTAATTCTAGCTTTGATTAATTCTGGTTGATCTGGATACAGCGAAGAAGCCCGTTCTAATATATCTAATGCTTCTTTAGTGCGATCGTATTGTTTCAACGCTTCAGCATATCGGATATGGCCAGGGATAAATTCAGGATATTGCTCAACTAATAGTTGCAGAGGTACTAAAGTTTTTGTTTGCAACTTTTGTGCTATCCCTGCCTCTGATTCTCGCCAGTAGACTTTACCTCCTGGGGATAGTTGCGTGGGGTCGAGTATGGCAGCTTTACGCTGTTGATTATCTGATGTTTTACCAAAAGGCTGCTTAACTTCGCGGTAAATTTTTTCCGCCTCTGGGATTTGTCCCGCCAGATAAAGTTTATCCGCTTCTATAAATTTTAGCTGACGGGTGAGTTCTTCCGGGCTGAGTGGGGGTTCCTGTGACGATTCTGGCTTTTTCGGTTCGGAAACTTCAGGGGCGGGTTTTGGTGCTTCTGGCGTTGATGAACGTTGCAGCGCTTCCCGTAACTTTTGAACTTTAGTTGTTTCTGAATTGGGCTTTGTCGTTTCAATAGTGGTAGAAGTAGCAGGTTCTTGTGCCAGAAGGGGTGTTGGCTGCGTCAGGATTATCAAAATTGATGTAGCAACTGAAAGTAATACCCACTTCCAGGCTAGAAGCAAAGACTTCCAGATTCGTTTCATACTTGGGCCCACGTATGCAAAAGGCTCTTTTTTAAATTTTATGAGCAATTAGCAAAATACGCATATAGCGATGTGTTTTTTGTGAGACACTACGCGAACCGCGAACTGTTCTGTGAGGCATCCCAGTACTTATTTGCTTAAACTGAGTCACTCAAATACTTGAAAATTTTGCTTATATATGCTAACGCAGATTATTTGGATCAATACCTTGAGATTGTAAATAGACAATTAGCCGTTCTTTTTGCTGGCGTTCCTGTTCGGTACGCTGGCGTTCTTGTTCAATTTGTTCCACCGCCCAAAGCAACAAATTACCTGCCTCATTCCACCAGCGCAACCAGTAACCAGTTCTAGCTTCCTTTGTTCCTTGCCAAGTTCCCAGAAATAAACCCATTGAATCAATCCAATGACGACCATTTTCATCAGGTTGCTTTAACTCGTAGTGGCTGTTTTCGAGTTGGTAAAATTCTAACAAACCGCCATTTGGGTCAAAAATTACGTAAATTGGAACTTGAAGAATCTGCTCATAAAAAAACCATTTTCCTGGTGGATAGGTTCGCTTAAAAGAGTATTCTCCACCCTCAGCGTCAGATAGAAATTCCATCACAATTGCCGGAATATCCCCATCTAAATTGGGTGTATAGCTTTTGCGTTCGCCTAAAACTTGATTTACCGATGGCACATAAACCCAGTTGGGTGCTTTAGCAACAAATTGCCCGTTTATTGTTGCACAAAGTCCAAAATTTGAGGCTATCAACATCTGCGGTTGGATGAAACCGCTTATCTCAAGGCTTTCGCGCAAAGCACCAGCTAATAGTGGCTGACCTGTATTTTCCACTGGTTCATCCTCTAACTGAAAATCTGCGGGCAACGCTTCCCAAGATATTACCAGTTCTGTTGAAGATTTGGTTTCACCGAGTTGGGTTGTCATAAACACCCCTTTTTATTGATTTGTCTTTATTTTATGAGCGATCGCATTTATTCTACAACGTCGTAGTTTGAGATGCGATTGCACAGCAGTAAAACACAAAAAACCCCGGCGAAACTAACCGGGGTAAGAGAGAGAGGTACGAATGACAATGAGATACAGCGATACCGAAATTGAAAATCTTAGCTAACGCTAAAACCAATTAAAACTAAAGTTGTAATAATTAAAGTCGCAAAAAGACCTTGTAAAACGTATTTACGTTGTTCCCAAATTGCTGGGTACTCGGCGTAGTAAACCTTGGGTTCAGCTGCGTAGTTATTGAGAATGCCGTCTTCATTTACAGTGGTGTACATATTTTTTTCTCTTCTTTTGTTTACTTATGTAACTAAATTTAACAGAATTGTAACGAAACGTCAAGAGGACTTGACAAGAAAGGGCTAATTATTTTAATAAAAGTAACTTATCAGGCAATACGGTTCAGTTAAGGCTAAAACTCTGTTACCAAAGTCGTTTTTTTAACGAACCGCCTTCGCGCAGCGTCTCGTAGAGAAGGCGCAGAGAACGCAGAGAGAAGAAAGAGATGCTTAACTGAACTGTATTGACTTATCAGGCATAGGGGACTGACGTGAAGCTACCCCAGCCGCCGAAAATGCCATATATTACGCAATTTTTCAATTGCAAAATCTAAAATCCAAAATTGTATAAAAAATAGGACTTACGCAAAACTACACGCGGTAGGGGTAATTCATGAATTACCCCTACCTGGAAAATAACGGTTTGGGCTATTTTTGGCGTAAGTCCTTTGTAGAGACGTTGCATTGCAACGTCTTTACATTCATTTTCACCAGATGTCTATTGTAAAGACGGCGATTTATCGCCTCTCTCTAACCATCTAATTCTTCATCACTGCATCCAAAAGCACATTGGCATCAAAGCGGACTACATCGGTGCAAGGTAGCCCGGTTTCTGCTGTTATTTGAGCGATGCTTTCCTCAGCCGCAGATTCATCTAAATGTGCTGTGTTAAGTGCTATACCTACAATAGGCACACTTGCAAAAGCGCCACCTGCACTAGCAATGGTTTCATAAAGACGAATTACCTCTGGTAAAGGTGGAATTATTACATGGGGATGATTGCGGACATGAACTTGTCCCGCCCGATGGACTAACACCAGTTGAGTTGGTTGGGAACCACGAATCAGGGGTAGGGTTGCCGTTGAACCAGGGTGTAGCAGTGAACCTTGCCCTTCAATGTGCAAGATGTCATAGTTTTTGCCGTAGCGCATGACTACTTGTTCCACAGCACCAGCAGCAAAGTCTACCCGCACGGCATCTAAAGGCACACCATCCCCTTCTAACATCATCCCAGTTTGACCTGTGGCGAGAAATTTAGAACGCCAGCCCCGCAGTTTTGATGCCCAATGTAACTGTAGGCTAGTTGACATTTTACCGATCGCCATATCGGTTCCCACTGTCAACACCCGTCGACACGGAAGCGTGCGTGCTATTCCACTAGCCACACCTATATTAGGTGGCTCTTTGCGGACATCCCAAATTAGTTGCCCTGGTTTAAGCAGTACATTTAAGTCTGGTATATTTGCCATTGGTGTATGCAAACCATTCACCAACGACATCCCAGCTTCTAGAGCGTCTTTGATTTCCACCCAAAAATCATCTGGGATAGCACCACCACTTGGAGCAATGCCTATTACCAAAACTTCTGGCTTGTACTCTAGGGCTGCGGCTACCGATGCCACAATCGGAACATCACGTTTGATACCTGTTAATTCTGTCAGAGATTTGCCAGCACATTCGCGATCGATGACGGCTACAATTGGTGCTTCGCTGTAACGTAAAATTGCGAGTCCTGTTTTGCCGTGAGCCCCAGTAGTTCCTTCATGTAATAAGATAGCTACTCGTTGATTAAGTGGTAGACGCACTGTGTTTTACCCCCAAACCTGGTAAATCGTTTAGCAAAACTCTACCTTCTTTTAGCAATGCACCTGTAAAAGGATCATCGATTAAGTTGAGGTGACTGTCTAAATCTAAATAATCAGCTAGTGGCGCTAGCTGTAATGCTGCTGTATTAGCTAGGGAGCTATCAGAATAGCAACCGAACATTACTTGCAACCGATATGCTCGTGCTGTATGTACCATTCGCATCGCTTCTGTTAGTCCCCCTGATTTCATCAGTTTGATATTAATACCATCCACGTAATTTGCCAAATCGGGAATATCAGAGCTTGTGAAGCAACTTTCATCGACAAAGATGGGTAGGGGAGAGTGTTCTTTGAGTTTTGCTAAACTTTTTTCCTGACCCCGTGGCAATGGCTGTTCTACATACTTTATACCTAAATCAGCCAGCCAATTGCACATTGCGATCGCATCTTCTAAACTCCAACCCCCGTTGGCATCAACGAAAAGCTCTGGTTCCGGTGCTTCTTCTCGCACTGCCAATAGCATTTTTTTATCTGCATCTATGCCATCTGGACTGCCTAACTTCACCTTGAAAAGGCGGACATCGGTAAATTGTAACCAGTCTCGCGCTCTTGCGATCGCACCTTCGGGCGAATTAATCCCAATTGTGACTGAAGTTGGGACTATTTGATTGCGATCGAGTCCCCAAATTTGCCACAAAGGTAATCCTACGCGCTTACCTAACCAGTCGTACATTGCTATATCCAAAGCAGCTCTTGCAGCAGAAGGAACCTGGTTTTGTATTAAAACTTGCTCAATTTCCTGCCGTTGTAAAGGGCTGAATGTTTGCAACAGTGGGACAACTTGCTCTAGAGCATTTTTGATTACATCAGTTGATTGCCGATGATTACCCACACCGAATGGCGATGCTTCCCCCCAGCCTTCGATACCATCATCTGAAATCTTCACCCATACATTCGTTGTCTGTGCCGTTGTACCCCGACTAATGGTCAACGGAAATCTTTTATTTACTGTAAATAAATTTACATTTATTTGCATAATAATTCTGCATATTATGTTATTGCAAAAGTAAGTGTAAGTTCAAAGTTTAGATTATCGGATGTATCTGTTATACTTTTTTACATTCATTGCTTAGTTACTAAAGTTTTTATACATAATTTTATTTTTTACTTGATTTATGAGCAACTTAAAAAAGTGGAAGACTTTAAAATCAAAAATGGTTTTAGATAACCCCTGGTGTCAGGTTAGGCAAGATGAAATAGAATTGCCCAATGGCAAAATTATAGATGATTATTTTGTCAGTATTAAGCCTGATGTGGCGATGGTTTTACCCGTTACGAGTAATAGAGAAATTATTTTTGTCCGGCAATATAGACACGCAGTGGGTGAATTTTTCTTAGAACTGCCAGCAGGAAATTTTGATCCTACAAAAGAGAGTGCAGAAGTGGCAGCAATTAGAGAATTTACAGAAGAAACTGGTTATATATCCCAAGAATTTAGAAAAATCGGAACTTTATACGATAAGCCGAGTAAAGATACCAATCAAATACATTTATTTCTAGCAGAGAAGGTGAGCAAATTTGGAGAGCAAAAACTCGATATTACCGAAGATATTGAAATTGTATTTATCCCTGTAGAATCAGTTTTAGATAAAATTGCCCAAGGTGAAATTTCTGTGGCAGGAACTGTTGCGGCTCTCTTCTTAGGTTTAAAGTTTATCACTTCTCAATAATCAATATAGCTTTTTTGGCTTTAACAAGAATAATGCTTGAGATAGTGGCTTTCCTGAGCTATGAGTATCTGATTTAATTGATCAGAGGTAATTTCAACTACTTCAATTGACATATAGTTACGCATAACAGCCTAACGATTCTTTAAATTTGTAGCATACAATGCAATCCATGAAGTATCGGTCAAATTCTAATCTTTAATCAAAAACACTACACTTGTGACAATAATTCCAGATGAAGCATTGGTAGTTCGGGGAGGGCGTAATAGTCCAGAAGATATTCGACGTGGAATAGGTACTCATCCCAGTGGCATAACAGGAATTTCTGTGGAATGTGCAGTAGGATCATCAGTAGCGGAGTTGGCATCGAGTATTCCTCATGGTCAGATTGGTGTAACAACAGTTGGCAAGGTTCGCCAAGCAAGTGGTGATGTAATCCGAACATCCGGTAGAAGTGCTAATCATGCAACATTAAGGGGTTTAAACCCGCAGCAAGTTAGTCAACTCCTTACACCTACTGTTCCAAATCCAGCAAAGCAGCAGTTATAGTTTGGATCACATAGAATGATTAACCCTAGAGTTTTTGCAGATTTTCATAATGCTGATGCTGAAGGGCGTTTGCGTTTGAACTGTATTGGTACAATCGAAGACTTAGCGAATCAAAGTATTGAGCTACGAGATGGGCAGTTACTCACGATATATAGCGAGGATTTGGAAGTTGATGGAGTGGTGCAGTTCTCCGAAGAGGAGAAGTTGTGGGTTGCTGCCATTGATTGGGATCGAATCACACAAGTTGAGAATTTTGTTGTGCAGGCACAAGTTTGAGTATCCACGCCACCTAATTTTTTAGGTTTTTATCTTGCCCATTGCTGCAAGATATAAGTATAAAAAGCGTTTTTATCTACTTTATCCATCGCATAAATTTTCCGCCCGCCAGAAACCACTTTAGTCCGCCCCTGACTGACTCCAGTAGTGATAATTTCTGTTTCCCATTCGCGTAATTGATAAAATTCTGGGTGTCCTAGATAAGCTGTGGCCAGCACATCCCAAAAATAATAATCTTGGGGAATAACTAGCGCATAACATTGTCCGGCTAAATCAGAGATGGGATAGTGGCGTTGTCGCCCCATTTTTTGCACTAATTCTGATGTGACTGGAACATTATTAGTTAAATCCAAAGGACACATAATAATTTCAATTTGTGTTTCCCATAACCGCGCGGCTGAAACTGCGTCCCAATAAACATTCCATTCGGCAGAACCATCTTGTCCAGGTTCTAAACTTTTTTCTACATTGCCACCGACATTCAAAGCACCTCCCATCCACACAATTTTGTGAATCTTGGCTTCAATATCCGGTGCTTTGTCTAAAGCTACTGCAACGGTGGTCAACGGCCCAGTTACCATCAACGTTACGGGGTCTGATGCCTCACGCAACACCTTAATCATGAAATCTTGACCTGTTTCGGCAACCAAAGGCGTAGTAATGGTTTCGTTTTGATTGAGAATGGGGAGATGGTCAACGATAAAGGAATCACGGCGATAGAGAGTAGGAAATGGATTGATGCCGCGCACAGTGCTTTCTGCAACCGAGATATGAGAAAATCCCATCAAATCGAGAATTTTACGTGTGGCACTAACAGCCGGTTGAATGTAGCAATCTGCTGGAGTAACGACAACACCAAGGAGTTCGATATGATCCATCGTCAACAGCAGCATAGTTGCCAGATAGTCATCTACACCGCCATCGTGATCCATTAATACAAGTTGTTTTGACATAAAAGGAGATATTAATATGGATGAGTTTATGGAAGCTGCTATTCAAGAAGCAAAACAAGGGAGAGAAGAAGGTGGAATTCCTATTGGTTCGGTTCTCGTCAAGGATGGCAAAATTCTCGGCAGAGGACACAATAAACGTGTACAAGATGGCGATCCTGTCACGCACGCGGAAATCGATTGTCTCCGCAATGCTGGGAGAGTTGGCAGCTACAGAGGCACTACACTCTATTCAACTTTAATGCCGTGTTACCTGTGCGCTGGGGCAGTGGTGCAATTTGGTATTAAAAAAGTCATCGTCGGAGAATCCCAAACTTTTCCTGGTGCTAAAGAATTTATGGTATCTCACGGTGTGGAAGTAATTGATCTTAATCTTGACGATTGCGAACAAATGATGAGTGAGTTTATTGAAACGAATCCCGAACTTTGGAATGAAGATATCGGTAATTAGAGACGCGATTAATCGTACAAGAGAGACGCGATTAATCGCGTCTGTACAAGATTTGCAAGCGTCTTGGGAACTTTTGATAAGAAAATTATGGCAGGAGCGATGGCGTAACCGCCCGCCGGAGGCGATCGCAATCTAAAAAAATACAGCAGAATCAGCTACTCGACTGCCAAGCATTCTACCCAGACAAAAAAGTTACCTTCACACGGATACTCATCACTCCTAACGCAGCAAAAGTGTGCTGTTATTATCAATCAGTGTAAGAGTTCCACCAGTGGCCATGCCTGGGTTGGACTGTGCTGATGCACTATAAGTCTCAATATAGCGACGCACTTCTAATGGAAACTGGGGATAGTCTAATACTGCATCTCCATCGGCAATAGTTGCCCAGAAGTCTCGCAAACTAGGAGCTAATCTTTTCGCCTGTGATACTGGTAAGTTTAATGGAGAATGAGTTAGTAGCTTGACTAAAAAGGGAAAAGAGCGATCGCCCATCCATTGCCGCGATGAGTGTTGCAAGTCGGGAAAATCAGGCACTGACTCTACCCGATGGGATACAATTTGCAACGATTCTTTACCTTGGTTATCCCGATGAAACTCTAGCACCCGATAAGGGTGAGGATAGCTCACTAAAGAACCAGTGGTAATATCATATACTCCATCTGAGTAAGCAATATCCTGAACGTGCAAGTGCCCCGTAAATACTAGCTTGACTCCGTAGCGCCTCAGCAACTGTAACAGTTCTGCTGAATTGGATAACATATAGCGATTTGCCAGTGGATGGTTCGCTTGATTGGGTAAATGCTCGACCACATTATGATGCACCATCACCAAAACTAATTCATCAACAGATGCCGCCAGCACCTCTTCTAACCACCGTAGCTGTTTGGCATCCAAACACCCCACTTGCTCACCCTGGTCATTAAAGAAGTTAGAATTCAGTCCAATCAGCTTAACTCCAGGGAGTAACTGACGAATGTAGTACATTTGCTGCGGATCTTCATAGCCAAACTTTGTGTAATAGTAGGGAAAATCCGCAAAAGCGATTGATTGTTGATCGGCCAACATCACGGGAACGTCATGATTACCAGGAACAACATAGACGGGAAAAGGTAGCTTGGCTAAACATTGTTTTAACCAGGCGTGGTTCTCTGGTTCGCCGTGCTGGGTTAAATCTCCTGGCAACAATAAGAAATCTAAATCGAGTTGTATTAAATGTTCCAGTACACTTTGAAACGCCGATATACTGACTTCTACCAGATGAAAACGGCTAGGATGATCCCAGATTGTGTGAGGAAGTGCCAGGTGCAAGTCGCTGACTACCGCAAAGCGAAAATTGAGAGTCATTGATTTATGAAAATGTTAAAAGCAGGGGTTAAAATAAGCCTTTTCCCAAAAGTATAACGCTTGGTTTGTTTCGCTGCTCAGGAGTACATCTACTTAATATTTGTATACATTAAGCATTGATTACACGCTATGGTGACAATTAATTTCGAGGCTGAATATAACCATTAATCTGCAAAAACTATCGGAGATTTGATTTTAAAGATTTAATAATCAACGATTAAATAACTGAGCGATCGCTTCTATCTGCACGCAAACAATTCAATATTGTTAGCAGCACGAAATCGGTAAGCGTAGCCCTTCTCTACCAGAGGCTGCGCTCAGGAACCACCTGTCGTAGACATTGCTTTGTTTCTTGGCTTCTCTGCTACTCCCCTTTTCGGTAAAATAACTTAGCAGATCAGCAAGGAACAGGTTCAGAATCATGGCTCAAGCTAGTATTGGGATTATTGGTGGCAGTGGTCTGTATAAAATGGACGCGCTCAAAGATGTCGAAGAGGTACATATCCAAACTCCCTTTGGTTCACCATCTGATGCTTTGATTCTGGGAACTTTGGATGGGACACGGGTAGCTTTTTTGGCGCGTCATGGCCGCAATCACACGCTGTTACCCTCTGAGTTACCGTTTCGCGCTAATATCTATGCGATGAAGCAATTGGGTGTGGAGTATTTAATTTCAGCTAGTGCTGTAGGTTCCTTGAAAGCAGAGGCGAAACCACTGGATATGGTGGTGCCAGATCAGTTTATTGACAGAACGAAAAATCGGATTTCAACGTTTTTTGGTGAGGGAATTGTAGCTCACATTGCCTTTGGCGATCCGATTTGTAAGAACTTGGCTGCTGTATTGGCAGATGCGATCGCATCTCTCAATTTACCAGAAGTTACTCTCCATCGCGGCGGCACTTATGTGTGCATGGAAGGGCCAGCTTTTTCCACTAAGGCAGAATCGAATCTTTACCGTAGTTGGGATGCAACAATCATTGGAATGACGAATTTACCAGAGGCGAAGTTGGCAAGAGAAGCGGAAATTGCTTATGCAACTTTAGCGCTGGTGACAGATTATGATTGTTGGCATCCAGACCATGACAGTGTGACGGTGGAATTGGTAATTGGCAATTTGCTGCGGAATGCTGTGAATGCTCAAAAGGTGATTCAAGAAACTGTGCGGCGCTTGAGTGAAAATCCCCCACCGAGTGAGGCGCATTCGGCGTTGCAGTATGCGATTTTGACTCCGTTGGATAAAGCACCAGCAGCGACAAAGGAAAAGTTAGGGTTATTGTTGCAGAAGTATTTGTAATATTGGTGGTGAATTAGCAATGTCTACAACGTATTTTCTCAGATTACATCAAGAGCTAATACTGTTGGGTTAAGGCAAGAGACACGATTTATCACCATCTCTACGAAAAACTGATTATTGTAGAGACGGCGATTTATCGCGTCTTTGTGATGATTTATCACAAAGACGCGATATAGAATTTTCATTATTTTATTAAAAACCTTAACCGAACCGTATTAGAGCAAAAGCGATCGCTACAACGGGTGGTTCCTGAGCGCAGCCTCTCGTAGAGAAGGGCTACACTTACGCACTATCAGATTCTTCAGTGACGTACCATTATTATAAAATCATATAAGTGATAACACGTAAACATATAAGCTTTCATCAACAAAGGCATGAGTTTCATCAACAAACGCATAAATTTCGTTATGAAGCTTTGCTTGTTCGTGGTGTCTGACAGATTTATTCTAAGTTGGGGCTGCTCATTACAGAAATCTCTTTGCGTAGCTCAATCAAAGACCTCTCCCTGGTTTTACTAAGCAAAATCGTCCCTCTCCGAGTCGGAGAGAAACTTGAACTTTATTTCAAGGCAGGGAGAGGTTTATTACCTGCGTGTACCAATATCATCACATAGATGGCGATCGTTCTTACTCACATTGGGGTTATTTTGCAAATAATCGCGCACCCAAGTACAACCCTTAACCATTAAATCATCCAAATTGAGATTCCACAGTATCACCGTCTTGTCTAAACTTCCAGAGGCAATGGTTTGACCGTCGGGGCTAAATGCCACGCCCGAAACCTCACTGCTATGACCTTGGAGAGTTTGTAAAAGTTGCCCGTTGCGATTCCACAGCTTCACCGTCTTGTCATAACTTGCAGAGGCAATGGTTTGACCGTCGGGGCTAAATGCCACGCCAAAAACCCAATAACTATGACCTTGGAGAGTTTGTAAGAGTTGCCCGTTGCGATTCCACAGCTTCACCGTCTTGTCTAAACTTCCAGAGGCAATGTTTTGACCGTCGGGGCTAAATGCCACGCCATAAACCGAATCGCTATGACCTTGGAGAGTTTGTAAGAGTTGCCCGTTGCGATTCCACAACTTTACCGTCTTGTCTGCACTGGCAGAGGCAATGGTTTTACCGTCGGGGCTAAATGCCACGCCCGAAACCTCACTGCTATGACCTTGGAGAGTTTGTAAGAGTTGCCCGTTGCGATTCCACAACTTCACCGTGTTGTCATAACTTGCAGAGGCAATGGTTTGACCGTCGGGGCTAAATACCACGTCCGAAACATAATTGCTATGACCCTGGAGAGTTTGTAAGAGTTGCCCGTTGCGATTCCACAACTTCACCGTGTTGTCTAAACTTCCAGAGGCAATGGTTTGACCGTCGGGGCTAAATGCCACGTCCGAAACATAATCGCTATGACCTTGGAGAGTTTGTAAGAGTTGCCCGTTGCGATTCCACAGCTTCACCGTCTTGTCATAACTTGCAGAGGCAATGGTTTGACCGTCGGGGCTAAATGCCACGCCATAAACCGAATTGCTATGACCAGTGAGAGTTTGTAAGAGTTGCCCGTTGGCATTCCACAGCTTCACCGTGTTGTCAGAACTTGCAGAGGCAATGGTTTGACCGTCGGGGCTAAATGCCACGCCCGAAACATAATTGCTATGACCCTGGAGAGTTTGTAAGACTTGTCCGTTGCGATTCCACAGCTTCACCGTCCTGTCTAAACTTCCAGAGGCAATGGTTTGACCGTCGGGGCTAAATGCCACGCTATAAACCAAACTGCTATCAGTGAGAGTTTGTAAGAGTTGCCCGTTGCGATTCCACAGCTTCACCGTCTTGTCATCACTAGCAGAGGCAATGGTTTTACCGTCGGGGCTAAATGCCACGCCCGAAACATAATTGCTATGACCCTGGAGAGTTTGTAAGAGTTGCCCGTTGCGATTCCACAGCTTCACCGTCTTGTCATCACTAGCAGAGGCAATGGTTTTACCGTCGGGGCTAAATGCCACGCCCCTAACCGAATCGCTATGACCCTGGAGAGTTTGTAAGAGTTGCCCGTTACGATTCCACAGCTTCACCGTATTGTCAGAACTTGCAGAGGCAATGGTTTGACCGTCGGGGCTAAATACCACGCCATAAACCGAACTGCTATGACCCTGGAGAGTTTGTAAGAGTTGCCCGTTGCGATTCCACACCTTCACCGTGTTGTCTAAACTTCCAGAGGCAATGGTTTTACTGTCGGGGCTAAATGCCACGCCCCTAACCGAACCACTATGACCAGTGAGAGTTTGTAAGAGTTGCCCGTTGCGATTCCACAGCTTCACCGTCTTGTCATCACTAGCAGAGGCAATGGTTTGACCGTCGGGGCTAAATGCCACGCCCCAAACCAAACTGCTATGACCTTCTAGCCGATTACGTTCTTTGATTCCATAAATTATCTGCTGGAGTGTAGCTACTACGAAAACGCGGGTATCCGATTCTACATTTTTATCTGAAGTTTTGAGTCGTTTTCCTAGCTTCAAGCCTGCTATTAAAGTATCAGGTTCTAAATTTAATGTCATCAGGTTTTGTAATTTGAGGCTTTGGGCAAGAATTTCGGCATTTATACGGCGTTTATCTGCATCGGCTTTGGCGGCAATTGCTTCCTGTTCTTTTACCTTGGCAAAATCCCGTTGCTTTTCAGCGTCTGCCTGTCTATCCTTAGCTAATTGTTCAGCAGTTTTTGTTTTATCAAGTGCAATTGCTAACTTTGTTCCCCTTTCTTCAGCTAATTGTTGTACCGACTTTGCTTCGTCCTCTCCTTTTTTAGCTCTTTTACTTTCCTGATTAGCAAAGTGCTTTTGCTTTTCTGCCTCCCGGCTTTGTTCCTCTGCTTTTTGCTGCTGTATTCGCGCATTTTCAGCCTGACGCTTTGCCTCATTGCGTTGAGTTTCTGCTTCTAGACGCTGTTGTTCTTCTCTAGTGCGGGCATTTTGGGCAGTCAAACGTTCGCCATTCACATACACAGCCACTCCCGTCATTAAAACCGAAAATATTACCAGTATCGCCACATAAGGCAGTGCAGGTTTAAGCTGTTCCCACCTATCCCGCAAGTTAAACGGCAAATGTTTATTAATCCACTTGTAATCGAATACCTGCCGATATATTTGATTCCGCACCCGCAAAACATTATTCTCTCGCCGCACCACACCCGATAGCTTCAAGTGAGATTTAGCTAAAGACTGCTCTTCATCCACAACTTCCCGCTTACCCCGGCGAATGTCACGGTAAATAGTCAAAACTTCCGGGTCTGGTGCGCGTTTGGTGAGCATATCGCGGACAAATTGCAGGTTATTGTCTTGCTCACTCATCGCACCAAAAAATGTGCTGGTCACTATGCTGTTTACATCGGCTGCCGATAAGACTCGATCCCCCCTAACCCCCCTTAAAAAGGGGGGGAGAATAGAACTATTGCTAAGGGTGGTTGGGGAAATCTCCAAACCTGGAAGTTCATTGCCCCCCTTTTTAAGGGGGGTTGGGGGGATCAAAACCAAGGCATCACAGAGACGCTGCGTTAAATATGGGTGTCCCTCTGTCCACTTCAACACCTTGCGTAATACCTGCTTGGCTTCATTGCTGGGTAATCCCAATCCCTCAGCGAAGGGTAAAGCTTCCTCAAAGGTAAAATCAGTTAAATCTACACGCTGTCCAATATTAAATGGTGTGCGTTTGGCATCGCGGATTAAATCGCCAGGAGTCGCTACCCCCATTAAGACAAAAGAAAGCCGCCCAAATTCAGGATTAGTCGCACGGGCAACATAGAGATAACGAATGGCGATAAAAAAATCATCCGTAAAATCCAGGCTGAGGGTAGAGTCAATTTCATCCACAAAAATCACAACTTGCCCCTCAACCTCAGCCAGCAAAACCTTCTCAAAAAACTGTGTCAGCCGTTGCGATACTCCCAGATGCTCGTGTTCTTGCCACCAACTCACTACATCTGTATCAAACATGAGTTGGTCTTCCAGTTTGACCAAAAAGCCAAAATACCACTGTTCGGCTGTGACATTTGCCCCTAATTCTTGGAGGTCAACAGTTACCGAGCGAATTTCTTCGTCTCTTAATGTTTCTGCCGTGCGTACCATCAGGCTAGACTTACCCATTTGGCGCGGCGTTAGCACATAGGCGAATATTGCTGACCGGCATAAACCGAGCAATTCCTCATCAGCTTGACGAGGAATGTAAATGCCACCGCCAGCCTGTACAGTCCCCCCCACAGTGTAAATGCTTGGATTAGCCACGAAGATGCTCCCGGAAATAATCGGTGTAAAGTTGACAACGCGGAAACACTACACGCCCTTCCCGGCGCACTAAACCCGCACCCCGCAAGCGAAAAAAGATGCGCTCATCTTCACAGGTGTTCTGGTGAATCACTTGGAACATACCGTGAACTAACTCCTGTTTGTTATGCAGCCGGAAAAGGTGGTTACGCAGATGATTGCCAAAGGGGCCATTATCTGCGATCGCACTGGCAAATAATTCGGTAGGATAGAAGCGATCGCTAGCAACTGAGTAAAGTGCAAGGCGTACTAAGTAAGGATGTCCACCTAGCAACGCTATTAATTGCTTTTCTTCACTAGCGTTGAAGGGTGAACCATGACGGCGGTTTAAATCAGCAACCTGTGCTGCTGTAAAATCTTCTAAATCAATTACTAGCCCAACATTAAAGGGGGATTGGTTGAGATTATCAATTAGCTGGTAGGGTTCGGTGGAAGTAACCAGCGCTAAATCTAGTTGCTTCCAGATGGGATTAGTGGCGCGGCTATTGTGCCAACTTCGCAGCATTCCAAAGAAATCAGAGCGAAAATCTGTATCAAAGACCCTTTCAACTTCATCCATTGCTAAGACAATGGGGTTGCCAAACTCCTTGAGCAAATAGCGGCCAACATAGCGAGTACAACGCTGACTATTGCCCAAAGGCATATTCCAATACTCATCAACTTTGTCAGTCATTTCCAGTTCATCGGTTAACCAAGTACAGAACTGGCGAAAGAAAAGGTCAGCATTAGTTAAGGCAGCTTTATCAAACAATTGGAAATCCAGCAAAGCAACCCGCTTCCCTGCATTCACAGCAGTATTAATTGTGCGGATTAACAGAGAACTTTTGCCCATTTGCCGGGGGCCTTTAATTGTAATTGTCACACCCTGCCGCTCAATAGTCTCTAAAGTAAGTGCATCAGATGAGCGTTCCACGTAAAAAGCAGATTGCGATTCCATTGTCCCTTCGGGCATTTCCAGGGATACAGGTTGTGCTGAAGGAAAGGGATGGGGTAGGAGTGACGGCTGACTCGTTTGGAGTAAATCTGCTTTCGATTTTTCTTCACTGATAGCCAATGCACCGCCAGAGACAGCCTGTAACAACTCTGCAATCAGGCGTGGCGTATCTTCTTCATCTTTCCAGAACGCCCAATTAATCCCATTTAAGTAAGCACTCAAGGGATACAGGAACGGTTCTTGATATGCCAGACGCACCGGGAGAATTATTGGTCGTCCTGACTGTGATTTTGCCAAGTGGTGTGCTGTCTCGATTTCTGCCACCACCATCTCGCTGCTAGTTGACAAAGCAGAAAGGAAAGTAATCAAAAAATCAGCTTGGCGGATTTCTGCTTCAATACATTCAGCCCAGCGTGTACCAACAGATATGGTTTGGTCGATAAAGACTTTGTGCTACTGCGATAGTGCTTGGAAGACTTGGAGCGCTACTGGTTCATCGGGGCTAGCATTACGCTTGTAGCTGATGAAGATGCGTTTAGCCTGTGAGTTTAACATTACTATTAACCTTGTCTTCCTTCAGCTTTTTGAGTGGAAAAGCTTATCTAATTGCGTGTCAATTTTGTACAGAAGTTGGGTAATTCTGTGCTTTGTCATCCAAGGGCATTTTTTCCCTATTTTGAGGATTAGCTGAACAAATTAGGATTTTATTCACAGCGCTATCAATTAGTTACACTTTACTACAGCGCAGTTGCAGGCAATTACCGACAGCACAAAAAAATTGCTCACGGAGTTCAAAGACTCATTAACGGAGCTAAAAGACTCATTAACGGAGCTAAAAGGCTCATTAACGGAGCTAAAAGACTCATTAACGGAGTTCAAAGACTCATTAACGGAGTTCAAAGACTCATTAACGGAGTTCAAAGGCTCATTAGAGATATGAAAAATAATGTAGAGACGTAGCAGTGCTACGTCTCTACAAGGGTTCTAGATAATGCATATTTAATTTCTAGAGATATCTATTAATAAATAAAGTTTAAGAGGATGTCTGAAAAGTTTTTTGTATACATCTAACCCTTAGAGATCCCCCTAAATCCCTCTTAAAAAGGGGGACTTTAAGACTCTTATTCCCCCCTTTTTTAAGGGGAGTTAGGGGGGATCAAGAAATATTTGATACTTCTCAGACATCCTCTAAGGGAATTAAACCCTATCTCAAACCAAAACAAAGCCTGTCTATGCAGGCTTTGTTTTAGTAGCACCAGACTAGAAGTCTGTGGGCGCTTTCAAATTTTTACAAGAATTAAATGACTAATTTCAATCAACCGCTCTCTTGACTGCATTACCAGCATCGTCAGCTGTACGCCGAACATTTCTACCAGCATCCTCAGCCCCACGCTGAACATTTGTTGTCACATCTTCGGCAGCATTCTGGGTATTTCCCTTGATATTTTCAATTCCTCGCTGAGTTCCCTTAACAACACCTTTGCGAACTTCTTCAGCTGAACTGCCGATATCTTCACCCAGGTTCTTCACTCTTTCACCAAGGGGTGTACCTTGTTTGTAATTTTCACCATACTGCCTTGGGCTGTCAACTGATTTCTGGTCAATATTTCTTTGAGCATTTTTGGCCAGTGCATCAGCTCTGTCATTAGCTGCCTTTTCATCTCTCGCTCTGGGATCTACATCACTAAAGTTATTCATCCCACCAGCAGGAGAATTCAGAGGATAATCTTTTGTAGGATCGTATCGCTTGACGTTAGGTGCTTGGGAACCTGGCTGTGGTGGCTGCGTTGCTATTCCTGGGGCACCACAAGCTTGTGTCAGAAATAAGAATATCCCTGCCAAAAAAACAGTTAAAACTTTCAAGGGACGAATGCTTTTGAGCCAATTCATTGCTTTTTTCATAGTGCTAAACTCCTTGCATTTTTGTGACTAAGTTAAACTTCAACCAAGATGGCATTTGGAATGAATTTTGCATCCCAAACATTCAGACAAAATAAGGATTCTATCTGCCTACTGCTGGATTTCTTTGTAATTCAGGTCTGCGGCTTGCTTCATCTGCCTTATTTTTCAAAAAGCCGGAAGCTTCTTCAACAGTCTCTTTTACAGTCTCAAGCCGATCTTGAACCCGATCCCCAACTTTTGGTTCATTCTGAATCAAACCACCGGGTTCAGGCTGGCGGAAGTCTTTATCTGTGATGAGTGGCAACTCTGCTTCTTTATTGATTCGACCTGCTGGTGTCTCAGCACCAGGATAAAGTATCTTAGATTCTCTATCTGCTGTAGCAATCAAAAATTCCAAACTTGGTTGTAAGCTAGCTTGGTCGCGTCCCTGACTGGCTTTTGGGTTGGCTATTTTCGGATCGGTAGACATTCTGTAGTTGCCATACTTGTCTCCACCATTCTTATAAGGATTGTTTGCTCCACCAGCTTGCACAGCAGGGTTTTGTGGATTTGCACCTTGAGCATTTGCCCCACTACAAGCAGTGCTAACTATCAACAATAGTCCAGCTAAAAAGATAGTTAATATCTGGCGCAATCTTATTTGTTTCAAGAATACTCTCACAGCGTTCACGTAGTCCTCCTTACCAAAATATTAATAAGTTAAGTGTTTGCTGAATCATTGAATTGGTCAGCAAGTTATTGTGCTTGTTTTGGTTCGCTCATTCGATAACCTCTATAAAGGATATGAATAATAAAAGGCTCTTTACCTCTAGCGCAGGCTACATTTTAATTAGTACATGAATAATATTTTTATCTAACTCTAGAGAGATATAAAATAAAGTAATATACTTTTCGTAAAAAGCACTATATCAAGCTGTTTTATACTTCAAAAGCTTTGAATAGGTAGCTGATGTACTGCAATCGTAGAGGCATTGGCCCCTTGTTGCTCAACCGTTAAATTACTAAATTCATGAAGCAATTTTTACGCTGGATAATTTTGGGCGGAACGCTGTTTTTTCTAGCAAAAGCCTTGAAAGATAATTGGATTGGAGTGACTGCTATCCGCATTGATGGGGTAGGATGGGCAATTATAGCGATCGCTACAGGCGTAACTTTACTAGCGCATACTTGGGCAGGCTGGATTTGGACTTGGATTTTGCAAGAGTTAAATCAACCTGTATCATCTCCCCAATTTATCCAAGTTTACCTAAAAACGAACATTGCTAAGTATTTACCAGGTAATATCTGGCATCATTACGGGCGAATTGTCGCCGCCAAAAATGCCAATATTTCTGCTGGTGCAGCCACTTTAAGCGTTTTGCTAGAACCCCTACTCATGCTAGCGGCTGCTTTAATCATCATTGTCTTATGCGGTAGCCAATTTGCAGCGGCTAATACTACCCTAGTTATTCAAGTACTACAATTATTGAGTTTAGCCGTAGTTCTTTGTGCAATTCATCCCCGGTTTTTAAACCCAGTTATTCGCTTTTTATACAGATTAAAAGCAAAAAAGTCTGCTGCTACAACTCAACCAACTGTTCCCTTCAGTCTTAAAAGCTACCCTTTACGCCCTTTATTAGGAGAGTTGGGCTTTATGGGACTACGCGCTACTGGGTTTATATTAACTATGTCCGCGCTGGGTTCGTTGAACGTAAATCAAATTCCTTTGTTGCTAGGGGCTTTTAGTTGCGCTTGGCTGTTAGGTTTTGTGATTCCGGGTGCGCCTGGTGGGTTAGGTGTATTTGAAGCGACTGCATATCAACTTTTGCAACATCACTTTCCAGCGGCCCTGGTATTTAGTGCGATCGCTCTATATCGCCTCATTAGTATTCTAGCTGAAACTGCGGGCGCTACCCTCGCTTACTTAGACGAACGCCTTCCTAAATAATAAATTAGGCAAAACTCATTTCGGTCTATCTACTTTCATCTGTGAAAACACACGATAACCATCCAGATTCAACTGCGGATTACTGCTTTGTTCCTCTTCCATCTTAATCAAGTTATATTCTACGTTTTCTGCATAAATTGCAAACGTAATATTAAAAATCTCCATAAAATTTATTACACCTTTGCATTCATCTTCAGAATAGTTTTCGTAAAAACGAATCAAATGAGCAATCCGAGTTTCTAAATGACGACGGGAATTATTACAAATTAGAATTATTTTTAAAAGTATAATTACCAATGTTAGAGCATGACCTTGACTAATTAATAATATAAATAATGATGAAGGTTCCTTGCCGTTTTCTATTGTCAAGTAATCGATGACTCGATTACAGGTTCTCAAAAACAATTCTTTAGTGATAACTTCCTGATTACAATCCTTCTTCCATGATGATAAAACATCTATAAACTGCTGCTTCCAAACCTCAACTGATTCTTGCTTGCCTACAGAAAGAAATAGATATTTTTCGAGATTAGTTTTAAATTGTTCTAGAGTTTGATTTTGAGTCTGTTTGATAAATATATGAGCAATATTCTCATGGCTAAAAACCCCTCTTTTTAAAACAATTGCTTTGATTAAACGTAGAGCCTGGTCTCCCAAAACACTAGGATTTTTATAGCGTGCTGTGCTTGAAACTGTAGATTGAGAACGAGCAATATACATTGCCAGTTCAAACTTAAATTTTTCTTTTATCTGTTTAGAAAGCTTTCTAGCAGCCTCTTGTTGCTCTATGGGATTATTTTTATTAACAGATTGATCGATTAATAAATAAGAACTATAGCGATTAGCCCAATGACCTTTAGATGATTCATCATATTTAGCAGCAAATAATTTCAATTCTTGGTAGTCTTTGCTGTTGACAAAATTCTCTAACCAAGTCTTGCAAATCTTTATTACTGGATCGTTATTGTCTTTGACTTTGAGATTTTCATTAACAAATAAATTAACTAATTCTTGGATATATTTATCTTTTCGATTAGTCTTCCAATTATTAACTATAATGTAGCAACACCGCTTGAGTGTATTACATAGTTCTTGCTCATTATCATCTAAAAAAATACCATATATCCCAGGAATATAATCTGATTCTTCTGAATCAAGACCGTCTATAAATAAACCTTTGAATTCTCGTAAAACATCATCTGGTGACAGTTTTTTGACAATTTCCACGAAGAAGCTATAAACTTCTTCTTGTGCAATTTGCACATTTATCTGTCTAGAGTTAGACGTAACACTATGGGGATTTTCCTGACTAATTGATAAACTATTAGCGTTCATTCTAGTTATCAGGACAAAAAGGCTTCCTGTTCATATTATTACAAGCTTAACCTTGGTGCACACTAGCATCAATCTATTCTTCTGAAATTCAGTGATTTTTTTACATAAATTTGATAAAGTCCCACCATAAATAAAGTATTAAATCTAAATTGTTTAATACTTCATCAAAACCCCCGGTGAAATTACTTAGTCTCAATAATTAGAAGAGTATCCCTTGGACGGCAAATTACTTTACAGCCAAGCATTATATGAACTTTACTATGAAGATTATGAGATCCGGCTACAAACCTTCCTTGATGAACAAGCATTGTTAGACGAAGAGTAGGGCATTACGGATAAATCTATTTGTGTAAAATAAAGTGCAGCAGGGATTTTTCTATATGAAAGTGTGCGAGTCATCCAATCCAGGAGTTTCCCCACAATGATCGCAGCCAAAGGCAACGCCCCCCACCTCACCCCAGACGAGTACTTTGCCTGGGAAGCAACCCAACTGGAAAAGCACGAGTATATCAACGGCGAAGTTTACGCCATGACTGGCGGCAGCGTCAATCACGGTCGTATCGCCATCCGCTTCACCGCCATGTTCGACAGCCACTTAGAAAATACAGGTTGCATCACCGGAAATTCTGATGTCAAAGTCAATATATTTGGCAGCAATAACTATACCTACCCAGATGCCAGCGTTACCTGCGACGATCGCGATAAAACCACAACCCAATATATTACCTACCCCTGCCTCATTGTCGAAGTCCTCTCTGCCAGCACCGAAGCCTACGACAGAGGCGGGAAATTCCGAATGTACCGCCAAAACCCAGCCTTAATTGATTACCTACTAGTCAGTTCCACCAGCACCGAAATCGACCTGTATCACAAAAACGATGCAGGCGACTGGTTGATTATCAACTACAAAGCAGGCGACACAATCGAACTCAAAAGCATTAACTTCAATTTCCCCATTGAACAAGTCTATCGCGGTTTAACCCTTGAACCAGGGCATGGGGAATAGAATAAAAGCATTCCCATTACCCATTCCCTTCTACCTATTGCCCAATATGCTAACCCTAGAAATAGCCATTCAAAAAATCCAAGTAAAACAAGCTGTTAGGCAAGTTCACACTGAAGGTATTTATCCTAGTGAGGTAGCTATTTCAAGGCTATTGGCTAAACCAGGATGTTTTCGCGACAAAATAGTTAGCGCTGCTTTAAGGGCAGCGCGAAGAGAAATTTGTTTGGAACCATAACCTTGCCACTCTTTATTGGAAGCATAAGCTTACCGTTGCGGCAAAGTTATAGGTAAAGTCACAATAAAAGCTTTTTGGCATTTTCAATTTTTAGTGGGGGTGGAGGGACTTGAACCCACACGACCTTTTACGGTCAACGGATTTTCATCCTCCCGCAGTTTTCACTGCTACCTGATGGCAATAGCCAAATCAGGTTTTGAGAATTGGACTCTCCCTTTACCCTCGACTTTACGTTAGGGTAGCTCCCGTCGGGTCTCTGCACCTTCCCTCAATTTTGGGTTTTGGATTTTAAATTTTGGATTGAAAACTAATCCAAATCTAAAATCGCAAATCTAAAATTTTCGGGCTTGGCTCAGGATTGCCATGTCTGTCACCAGATTTAGGTTTCCCTGAGTTTGAGAGCTTCCACTTGAGGGATTTCTCCTTCAAGGCTCAGTTATCTAAGTCCGTAGCGTCTACCATTCCGCCACACCCCCGCAGGTGTTCGTTAATTAACTAGTATAGACCTAGTTATTTTTTGGAGGCAGCAAATACCGCCTTATCTATTCCACCATCAATTGTGTCTTTTGTCCAACTAGATTGAAAATATTTTTTCTAGATTGTGCGATCGCTTCCCAAATCGGAAGTTTTATTCGTAATCAACCTAGATGAGTTTCTCATCTCGTGTGACTAAAGCATTTGTTTGCTAGTAGATTTACGATAATAGCACAAAATTAGCTTTTATCAATCAATTTGGATAAAAAAAGGAATTATGGCGTAATGATATTGAAAGCATCATGATTATACTTCCCTCAGTTTGGCTCTTCAGCCTATGATGGAAAACAGATGCTTAGACCAAAAAAGTTATGATTGTCGCCCTGCTATATCTGATTTTGGCTGGAGCTTACCTTCTGGTAATCCCCATTGCTGTATTGTTCTACCTGAAGCAGCGTTGGTATGTAGCTAGCTCCATCGAGCGTTTGTTGATGTACTTTTTGGTGTTTTTCTTTTTTCCAGGTTTGTTGGTTCTATCGCCGTTTGTAAATTTCCGACCCCAACGGCGACAAGTTCAAGTTTAACGATAATTGGTAGGTCATAACTCTCATGCGACGGATTGACGCTATTGGAATTGGCTTAGGTGTTTTTATTGCCGGCGGCTTGGCTTATGTAATATTGCAGCTAGTCGGTTTGGACACTCAGAAAGCTGGTATATGGAGCCAAGTCTTACTAGTCAGTGGTTTAATTGGCTGGTTAGCGACCTATTTTTTCCGTGCGGTGGGACAAAAAATGACCTACCACCAACAACGGGAACAGTACGAGCAAGACTTTCTGCAAAAGCGGCTAGATGAGCTTACTCCAGAAGAGCTAGCACGAATTCAAGCTGAAATAGAACAAGAAGAGCAATCACAGGTGTAAAGTTATCATTGGTTAGTTGTTATTTGTCCTTTGTCATTAGTCATTTGTCCTTTACTAATGACCAATGACTAATGACTACTGACCAATGACCACTGACTATTGACACCTGACTCAAATGACTGCAATTTCTGATTGCTTTGAAACCCTTGGGCGGAATCATGAGTGCGCTCTGATTCCGTTTATTACTGCTGGCGATCCAGATTTAGAAACAACAGCAAAAGCTTTGCAGGTTCTAGATCAAAGTGGAGCCGATATTATTGAACTGGGCATACCTTATTCCGATCCTCTAGCTGATGGGCCAGTAATTCAAGCTGCTGCTACCCGCGCTCTACAAAGGGGAACAAAATTGGAGCAAGTACTGGAAATGTTGCAAGGCATTACTCCCAAATTGCGATCGCCTATTATTCTATTTACTTACTACAACCCAATCTTGCACCGGGGAATTGATAAGTTTCTCCAGGAAATAGCTGCGGCTGGGGTAGCAGGATTAGTAGTACCAGATTTGCCCTTGGAAGAAGCAGCAGGCTTGCTCGAACCAGCTAAGAAGATGGGAATTGATGTAATCTTATTGGTAGCT
This sequence comes from Nostoc sp. FACHB-133, assembly GCF_014698055.1. Taxonomy (NCBI): domain Bacteria; kingdom Bacillati; phylum Cyanobacteriota; class Cyanophyceae; order Nostocales; family Nostocaceae; genus Nostoc; species Nostoc sp. FACHB-133. Next base: position 26,764 of record NZ_JACJSH010000046.1, on the reverse strand, counting down.
CCCACCAGTGATGCTAAACGAATAGAAGCGATCGCTCATTCTTCACAAGGATTTATTTATTTAGTCAGCGTCACTGGGGTTACAGGAATGCGATCGCAACTGGAAAACCGCGTGTCCGATTTACTCAAACAAATTCGTGGTGTTACTGATAAACCCATTGGTGTAGGCTTTGGTATCTCCGAAGCCGCCCAAGCGCGTCAGGTAAAGGAATGGGGAGCAGATGCGGCGATCGTGGGTAGCGCTGTTGTCAAACGGTTAGCAGAAGGTACACCAGAGCAAGGACTAAATGCGATCGCTCAATTTTGCCAAAGTCTCAAAGCAGCAATCAAAACCAGCACAAATACTCCTCTTGATTAGAACGGAAAAGTAGATTAAAAAGTATAACAGCGTAGTTTTTCTATCCTTGTTTGGTAGACAATTTGACCATTATGGTTTTGAATATTAACATCAGATATCATGATGTAAAAAAACTAGCTGATACGGTCGCTTATAGTTTGAGTATTATGTGAAGTCAAGTAGGCATAATTTATGAGTGTGAGTGTGAGAGTGAGTCAGTCACAAATGATTATAGTTACGTCGCAATTGAGGAGCAAAGGCGATGAGTGAGAGTATGGCGTTTATCGGCGGGGTCGCCGTAGCTGGGCTGGCGGCTCTCGTATTGCTCAAAGGAACAAATACCCCGCTACAACCTAATTTTGCTGTTGCTCCGCAAATGCCAGGGGTAGTAGCGCCGGGAATACAGCCACAAATGTATCCTTACGGCCCTTATGGGCAACCAATGTATCCCAATCCTAATCAGCCACCAACCGCTACCAGTGCTGACCAACGTCTGGAAATGGAAAAGCTGAATACGCAGATGCAGCTGGAGCGTTTAAAAAACGACAATGAACAGTTGAAGTTGCAAAATCAACAACTCCAAGGACAAGTTCAAAATTTCAATACTCAGCAGCAGTGGCAACAAGCCCAGCAGTATAACCAACAAAAAGTAGCAGCACTCCAGCCGCAAACTTCTTGGTGGTCTTCACCCATGCTTTGGGCTGTGGGAGGCGCAACTCTGACTATTGGTGGTGGTGTTGTTGTCGCTGGAGTATTGGCTTTGTTCTCGCCACGGCAGCGTCCAGCCCGTACTGTACAAGTGATTCACCCTTACCAAGGAAATACACCGCCCTTGGTTCCAGTTCGTCGCGCTGAGTTTTTGCCGGCTTCGCGGATGGAAGCAAGACGAGTTGAAGCCCCAGAATACGACGAAATGCACTAATCGGGAAAATCAAATAACAGATAATCAAATAGAGGGTGGAAGGAGGCGAGAGTCGCTTATCTCTTTCCACCCTTATCCATGTCCGATTATCATTTTCAATCAGACTATTTTGAGTATTTTAATTCGTCAAAGGTAACTATTTTTGGTAAGGCTTGGGTCATAATAATTGATTACTGTGGGTTTGCCTTAATATTGGGATTCTCTGTATTAGCAGGTTGTTTAGTATCGGGAATTTTTTGTTGGGTACTCTTAGAATTACCTTGATTTTTTAGTTGAGTTAGTGCCTGTTTTGCCAGATTTTCGGCTGCTTGTTTAAATAATGGTTCTATTTTGTTTCGCCAGTATTTAGTATTAGGCAATTTTTCTGGATGGTTTCTATAATCTAAAACTTTATCCCATTTCCCATCATCTATTGCTTTGTTGATCTCATTAGATAACGCCTCTGCTTTCGCCCAATCATCTTGCCACTGGGCAATCATTTTGCCCGTCTCTTGGATACCAGAAGCAGCATTTGCTGGAATTGATTTTAAAAGTGCGATCGCTCCAACTATATCCCCTGAATCATACTTCTGTTTTGCTTGTTCTATAATATTGGCACTGTTATCAATAGGCTGCGATCGTTCTGATTTATCCACATCGTCAGTTGAACCCTTCGGCTTTTCTGCTAAGGGAGTTGCTACATCCTTAGATTTTGCTTTTGGCTTGGGAGTCGGTCGAGTAGCAATCAAGCTACTATCATTTACTGTCTTAGTTGCAATACCTTTATAGCGCAGGCAAGAAGCCCATTCTTGATTATTGATGATCACGGCCGGGTGTGCCCAAGCTAAACGACCAGATTTAAGTTTAACTTCTATCCAACCTCGTTTTGTCCGCTTACCTGTTACCTCGAAACTGGTGTTATCGGCAACTGTTTGCAAAATATTATCAGAATTTATCGAACTAGGTTCAGAACGGATATTAGAATTTCCGACGACCACAGCCGAGCATTTGTTTACTAAAGTAGTATCCTTACCTGTAAGATTTAAAGCTAAATTTTTCACATTTGGATATACATTTGCTACCAAGGCAGCCGCACCACCCGCTAATAATATGCCAATTAATATTGGCCATGGGTCAGATTTACCAGAGTCTTTACGGGCAGGTTTGACAGGATTTGCTGGCGCAACTGCAACCGTTTGTAGCCGAGATACTTGAGGTTGGGAAAGTTTAGGTACAGGATTAATCGCATCTTTACAGGCTTGCAGTGCTTCCGTGGCGTTTTGATAGCGGTCTTTGAAGTGATAACGCACCATCTTCGTCAACACTGCCGCCAGCCGGTAGTTTACGTTTATTGATTGCTGCCAAATAATTTCGCCTGTTTCTGGGTCTTCTTGCAATGCTGTTGGCAATAATCCTGTTAGTGCTTGAATGGCGATGATGCCGAGGGAATAAATATCACTGTTGGGGCGGGGTTTACCTTGCCCTTGTTCTGTGGGCATATAGCCAGGAGTACCAATAACGACTGTGGCAGATGCTTGTCCCCCTACTATTACCATCTGTGTACGCAGTTGCTTCACTGCCCCAAAGTCCACTAAAACTAACTTATTATCTGAAGCACGACGGATAATATTATCCGGTTTGATGTCCCGATGAATAACGCCTTGGCTGTGGACAAATTCGAGAATTTCCAGAACTTCTTGTAATAGTTGAATTACTTGGCTTTCACTCCAGCGTTTACCAGGTGTAAGTTCTTCCGCTAGGGTATGTCCTTCAATATATTCTTGTACTAAATAAAATTCTTGGTTTTCATCAAAGTACGCTAGTAGCCTGGGTATTTGGTCATGGTTGCCCAGTTTTTCTAAGGTTTCGGCTTCGCTGTTGAACAGGCGTTTAGCAGTATCAAAAACTCTGGGGTCAGTTCCGGGTTTGAGGTGCTTGACAACGCAAATGGGGTTGCCGGGCCGCCTAGTATCTTGGGCAATATAAGTTTGACCAAATCCTCCCATTGCGAGGACTCGAATTACTTGGTAACGATGGTCTAGTAGCTTGCCGATCATATTCCCTCCCCAGAGTTATTACCTAATTGTCCAGCTGGTAATAAATATCTCCAAATTTTCTTCAATGAAATCCGCTATCTTGAGAAAAGATTTAGATTAAAAACGCAGCTTTTTTATAAACGCAGACTGTTTATTTTTCTTTTAGTGCCCCTGTTTATTACCAATGCCACCGAAAATAACAAATCCAGTTGCATGGCAGCAGGCTGAAATCCTCATGCAACCTGCTTTCATTCGCGTTATCGATAATATCCGCAAGTCCCTTGATGAATCTTCTTGGACGGGAACTTACCATGATGTCCTGATTTGGCCGCCTAGCACCACTGATGAAATCAAAGCATTGGTGACTGAGTTGTTGCAAGCAATGGAAACTGCAACGCCTCAAGAAGCCGATGAAATTAGAGAGACTCTTACTCGTTTGCCGATGCCCCATCCAGGATATCATCTACGTTTGCAGCGTCAACAGCAAGAAGCGAGTATCGATTTGTGGGAATTGTGTTATGAAGTGTGTTTTATTGAATACAGCCCACAGAAAGAAGCTGCTGAGATTGATACTAGTTTAATTGATGAACTGGGTGAAGTGGATTGGCTGCGTTTGGATGCTAAAGCAAAGGATTTAGTTGAACAGGCGTTTGCTAAATTGCCAGAAAGTTGAAGAAGAATTCAGGAGTCAGAATTCAGAATTCAGAATTCTGTTCGATAAAATTAGTAAAGGCACGGTATAACCGTGCCCTAATTCGCAAAAAGTATTATTTTGAAAGGTTTTTGCTTTACGTTAAATTTAATACTGGCGTAAAATTGCAGACAATGAACTATTTTTACGAAGATCCATTAAGTCTGCTAAAGAATCTGTGCGCGTATCCAAGTGGTGCTTGTGTTCTGCTGGCAGAACCGTCACCAAATGTTTTGCTTTAGGTTGCATCTGCATCAGCGGCATCAGTTGTGGCTGTGGCACAAAAATTGGTTGGTTCTTGGGAAGGCGTGGTTCCAATCTTTGGTACTGGCTTTGTGCCAAGCGTGCCTGATGGCGGTTAACCTGTTTTTGGACTTTTTGCGGTTGCGTTTTCCGGTTAAGCATTTTGAAAACGAGCAAAGAACCACCACCACAACTGAGGACGATCGCAGCTACCATCCATAAAGGTGTAGGGTTACTATTCTCAGAGGGCACACTGATTGGTTCTTCAACAATAACTGGGATTGTTTCTGGTTCTTCTTGTGCTACCTGTCCAGCATTACCTAAGCTGTACAGGGCAAAGGCACCACCTCCTAAAAACATGGCTAAACACCCAGTTAACAATAGCCAAGGATGATGTGTTACCAGATATATCAGAACATTCGAGCTTTGTTTTAATCTCGATTTCCTGTTTGTCAGCTCTGGAGTAGCCCTTCTGAGTCGGGTTGGCTCGCGCTGTACACTCTGACTTTTTTCCATGATTACTTTCAGATTTGTACCCCTCTAGTCAATAAATTGTACTGGAGGAGTCAAGCATCAGGTATCCGTAACAAAATTTCCGATCCCAGTAGCTTTTTTGTAAAACAGATGCTACCAAATCCGGCTAAGTTTTGTCAAAATTGTGTCTTTATTGTGACTTCTTGCCGTAATGCTCTGAAATCAGTTTGCTTATTTTTTCTGTCAGCTAGGAGAATACCTTTCAAGAGCAAGTTGAATTAACCGATCAACTAATTCTGGAAAGGAAACTCCACTATGGGCCCAGAGTAGGGGATACATACTCGTCGCCGTAAACCCTGGCAACGTATTGATTTCGTTAATCAAAACCTCTTGTGTAGCTTCTACATAGAAGAAATCTACCCTTGCCAATCCCGCAGCATCAACAGCCGCAAAGGCTTCCAAAGCCATGTCCTGAATTTGACGAGCGATCGCATCTGGAATCGGTGCTGGAATCAGTAAATCTGCCCGACCTTCTGTATATTTAGTTTCATAATCATAAAAATCGCTATCATAACTAATCTCTCCAACGATAGAGGCTTGGGGTTGATCGTTGCCTAAAACAGCACACTCAACTTCCCTGGCGACGACACCAGCTTCTACCACCAGTCTTCGGTCATAACTGGCGGCATTATCTAAGGCGGCTTCTAATTCTTGGCGCGATCGCACTTTGGCAATACCCACTGATGAACCCAAATTAGCAGGTTTGACAAAAGCAGGATAACCTAATGCTGCCTCAATGTCATCACACAATTTCGGAAACACACAAGGATTAGACCAAACTTGCGCTCTAGTTATCGCTTTATATTTTACCTGTGCAAGTCCCGCTTGCTCAAAAGCCATTTTCATCGCAATTTTATCCATCCCCATCGCCGAACCTAACACCCCAGAACCAACAAAGGGGACTTGCATCAAAGTTAATAACCCTTGAATTGTCCCGTCTTCACCGTTGGGGCCGTGGAGAACGGGAAACCAAATATCCACTTGGGCAACTTGAGAGGGAGATTCCCATTTACTCAGGGTTTGGGCTTGAGGGTTGGATGTCAGATTTCCCTCAGCAGTTGGTTGTTCAGCTTCTAGAAGCGGATTGCCTGTTTCTAAAACCTTTTGGGGTGCTTCTCCCGCTAGCCAGCGTCCATCTTTTTGGATGTAAAAAGGAAGTACTTCGTACTTACTAGCATTTTCCTCTGCACTTAGGGCTTTAGCGATCGCCCGTGCTGATTTGATTGAAACTTCATGTTCTCCCGAACGACCGCCAAACAGTAACCCCACGCGCAGCTTAGTCATTTTCGGTTCCTCCACACTCCTCAAGCAGATAGCGTATCACAACCTACAAAAATTGCCATATTTTTCTATATTATTTTTTGCCTGTTGAAACCCTACTTAGAAAAACTCTCTTATTTGATGAGTTAGTCAGCGATCGCCCATCTGACATAAGGGCGGGAAGCCACTACACTTTTGTAAGTGATTAGGCGAGCGGGTGCATCAATTTTTCGTAAATCTACACGGAAATAAGCTTTTTTATTTTTAAATTCTACATTGTAGAAAGTATATTCTTGCCCACGAGTTTGACCTACACAAGAAGCATAATTACTGCGTAAAGGTGAAACAAATTCCACAAACTGCTTATTATTAGATGAAACTAAGTTAGTTTCATCTGCAAACTCTCTAGTATCTGCCACTACCGTATGTTCAGCACCGCCTTCATAAGGTAGAACAAACCACCACAGTCCAATTGTTGGAGGACATGTACCACTGCTACGTTGTACATTAAGTGTTACATGAGGTGCAGAAATCGCCCCTGGCTCTGACTGTTGCTGTGCTTGCGCTGTAGCTGCTATGGTTCCTGCCAAAACTAGGGGGCATAAAATAGTACCGAAAGTTGACAATTTCACCAAATTTTTCATAACTTGAATTTTTTCAAATTTCAGTTATCCAAATAACATCGACTTTCATAAATTTGTAAAAGTGCCATCTTATTTAAAACAATCGTGTTGTCAGCTACAGTAATATTCCAGGAAAATGGGCAACAATATTGATCAATAACTAGAAATGCAGCCCTACCTGTAAAAGATGCTGCCGTTTCATGAAACCCAGAATTATTGTTTGCGGCTTAGGACGTACCGGATATAAAACCTTTCGTTTGCTGAGACATCAGGGGGCCTTCGTTGTTGGCATTCATCACCAATCTATCCCTGGCGAAACGGCAGGAGATGTGATTGTTGGCGATTTACAAGCAGCTTCTACCCTAACAGCAGCAGGAATTCAACAGGCACACACTTTAGTCATTGCTGGATCTAAAGATGCTCTGAATTTGTCTATTATGATGCAAGCGCGGGTGCTAAATCCCCAGATTCGGATTATCAACCGTTTTTATAATACAAATTTGGGCGAACGCCTAGATCAAAGTTTGCCAGACCATTTGAGTATGAGTGTTGTGGGATTAGCAGCACCCGTATTCACCTTTGCAGCGATGGGAAACCGAGCGATCGGACAAATTAAATTATTTCAGCAAACTTGGCCCATTCATGAAGAATACATTGATGAAAACCACTTCTGGAGAGGTTTAAAGCTGAGTGAATTGTGGGAAGACCGATCGCGGATGCTGATTTATTACTTGCCAGTAGAAGGTGAGATGGATTTGGTGTCAGGTGTCATATCTGGACAAGAGATCCAAGTAGGCGATCGCTTAATTATTGGTACACAACCCCGCATCCGTTCTCCCCGAAGATCGTTGATTAAAAAACTGCTGAAAGCCTTGACTAATTTTAAGCAGTTTCAGCAACATGGGCGATCGGTATTGGTGGGTGCTGTTGTGTTACTTGCAGTTATTGCGATCGCTACACTCACCTATATGTCGGCTGAGTTGAGTTTATCTCCTGTCGATGCTCTATATTTTTCTGTAGGCATGATTACGGGAGCGGGTGGCAATGACAAAGTAGTAGAAAATGCTCCTAACAGTATTAAGTTATTTACTGTTGTGATGATGTTGGTTGGAGCGGTGGTGATTGGTATTTGGTATGCAATGCTCACCGATTTTGTCTTAGGAAGCCGCTTTAAGCAATTTTGGGATGCAGCCAGAATACCCCAGCGATATCACTACATTGTCTGTGGCTTGAGTGGTATTGGGGTGAGAATTGTCCAGCAACTCCACGCCAGCGGACATGAAGTTGTAGTAGTTGAACCCGACTCCAATAACAAATATATCAACACCGCCCGCGAACTAGGTATCCCCGTGATTCAGGGTGATGCCAGTTTCCGCACAATACTTAAATCCAGCAATATAGACTCTGCCGCCGCCGTACTTGCTGTTACTAACAATGATGCCACCAATCTGGAAATTGCCCTCAAAGCCAAAGGCTTGACACCCAGTATTCCGGTGATTGTTCATTATGCCGATCCCGATTTTGCTGGCATAGCTCAACAGCTATTTGGCTTCGAGGCTGTACTGAGTCCGGCTGAACTAGCAGCCCCAGCTTTTGCTGCTGCTGCACTAGGGGGACGCATTCTTGGCAATGGCATCACAGCCGATAGTCTTTGGGTAGCTTTTGCAACTGTGATTACACCTTTACACGCCTTTTGTGGTCAATGGGTGAAAGATGTAGCCATGTCTGCTGACTGTGTACCTTTGTACGTAGAAACGAATCACCAAACCCTTCACGGGTGGGATTTATTAGAGACAAACCTCAGTGCTGGCGACGTTTTATATATGACTATGCCAGCGACACGGCTATATCAATTGTGGCGAGACGAGCAAGTTTGCGAAACACACGCTTAAATAATTCGTAATTCGTAATTCGTAATTAATATACTACTTTCCACTCCAATACTGTTCGGTTAAGGCAAGAGACGCGATGAATCGCCGTCTCTACAAAAGACTGGTTATTGTAGAGACGGCGATTTATCGCGTCTTTATGATGATTTATCGCGTCTTTGTGATCTAAAATTTTCATCAAAAAACCTTAACCAAACCGTATTTTCCCTACTTTTTACTCCCATTTATTTGTTAACTACTCGTTCTTGATATTCCTGCTCAGTAATCATATCAAGAGTGCTTTCTAGACGATCAACAAATACGATACCGTCGAGGTGATCGTACTCGTGTTGAAAAATCCGAGCAATAAAATCGGTTAATTCTTGCTTTTGTAAGTTGCCTTGACAGTCAGTGTATTCCACTTCAATAGATTTATAGCGAGGAACTAACCCTCTAATTCCGGGAACACTTAAACAACCTTCCCAATCTTTGACAACTTCAGTTGAATGAGCAATGATTTTGGGATTAATCATAGCAGTTGGTTCCATTTCCGACGCGTTGGGATACCTGGCATTAGGACGGGAAGCCACAATAAATAAACGATAAGATTGTGCCACTTGAGGCGCAGCAATTCCCACGCCGTTAGCCTTGGCAACAGTGGCAATTAAGTCTTCAATTAATTTCTGGATATGCTTATCTTGAATATTTTCAACCCAAACAGCTTTTTGACGCAATGTTGGATTGCCTAATTGAATGATTGGTGCTAATTCAGTCATGATAAAACTATTTTGGGGAATGGGGAATGGGGAATTGGGCATTGACTAATGACCAATGACTAATGACAAACTTTATCCTTCACGTCTTGCGGGTAAAGCAGCAGGTTGAACTGCTATTTGGACAATTTGCCCATTGCGTTCCACCTGTATTGGTAACTTAGTACCGATTTTGCTATTTTCTACCAGCTTTTGTACTTCTTCAATTTTAGTAACAGGCTGGCTGTTAATGCTTTTAATCACATCACCGACTCGTAGTCCAGCCACAGCTGCTGGCGATCGCGGCACAATCTCAACCAGCAAAACACCCTCATCTGCTGTAAGATTTAAGCGATCGCCTGCTTTATCTCTTATTTTTTCTTTAATTTCTGGTGTCAGTGTCACCATCTGAACACCCAAATAAGGATGATCGACTTTGCCTGTAGCAATTAATTCCTGGGCAATTTTTTGTGCAGTGTTAATGGGGATAGCAAATCCCAAGCCTTGAGCGCCTCGGATAATAGCTGTGTTCATTGCTATTACCTGTCCACGAGCATTAAGCAATGGCCCACCAGAATTACCAGGGTTAATCGCAGCATCGGTTTGGATGTAATCAACCCGCTTGTCACTAGCACCGATATCTCTACCAGAACGACCTGTAGCACTAATAATCCCAGAAGTGACGGTGTTATTCAAGCCTAGAGGGTTGCCAATAGCGATTACTGCTTCTCCTGGTTGTAAAGCATCAGAGTTACCTACAGATAAGGTTGGCAGATTATTAGCATCAATTTTGATCACAGCAACATCCGTTACTGGATCTTCACCTAGTACTTTACCGTCAAAAGTCCGGCCATCTTTGAGTATGACAGTCACTCTATCAGCACCATCTACCACATGGGAATTAGTCAAAATTTGACCTGAAGAATTAATAATAAATCCAGAGCCACTACCGCGCTCTACCCGTTGTCTAGGTTGTGGTGCTGCGTCTCCAAAAAACCGCCGGAAAAATGGATCGTTAAATTCGTCTGGTACGCGAGAAGTAATTGTTCGAGAAGAATCAATGCGAACTACCGCAGGCCCCACATTTTGTACTACTTTTACCACAAAATTAGGATCTCCAGACGACGAGAAAATCGGCGGGGGGACAATTCCCTGATTGGGTTCTATTGTTTCTTGGGGTTGAGTGTCACTTTGTCGATTCTCAAAGGTCTTAGCTGGTAAAAGAGAGCAGCTTCCCAAGAACACCATTGCTACCCCATATAAGAGCATCCACCACCTCTGGGGCAAACCCCTGGTATCAGTTTTTTTGGGTGCTAAGTCATGGTTTGTTGTCTTCATGTATCGTTGCTTCTCCGTGTCAGTCGGTGAGTGTTAGGATCTTGCCTACTGGGTATGTCCCAAAATGATTACAACTTAAAAGCTTATTCTAGGTCTAGCGTGTCTGGATGCTAAATTGATGCTTTATCTTCTATTGTGACGATTAGCAGCAAAGGTGGTGGATAATGGAAATTCCCATAGAAATTCTGTGGAGTCAGGTACTAGAGCGCCTACAGGTTGAACTATCCCGACCTACCTTTGAAACTTGGATAAAAACTGCTAGTGCGGAGCGATTAGAAAATAATTGCTTAGTAATCCGCACTCCTAACCCTTTTGCTCGTAATTGGTTACAGAAGTATTACATCAATACCATTGCTCATGCAGTACAAGATATTCTCGGTCATCCCGTAGGAATTTACATTACTGTTGCTCAAGGTGATGAAGTTTCTCATTTTAGTGAACGGGAAGTTTCTTGGGAATCAACAAATCCTAGCAGTATTCCTGAAGCTGTTTCTCATCACAATCATAAAACAACTGAATTAAATTCTAAATATGTCTTTTCACGATTTGTAGTTGGTGCCAACAATCGGATGGCTCATGCTGCTTCTTTGGCAGTTGCAGAATCTCCCGGCAAAGAGTTTAATCCTTTATTTTTATGCGGTGGGGTCGGTTTAGGTAAAACTCATCTGATGCAAGCTATTGGTCATTATCGCTGGAAAATTTCTCCTGATTGTAAAATATTTTATGTTTCTACTGAACAATTTACTAATGATTTAATTACAGCGATTCGTAAAGATAGTATGCAAAGTTTTCGAGAACATTATCGAGCTGCTGATGTTTTATTAGTTGATGATATTCAGTTTCTTGAAGGTAAGGAATACACTCAAGAAGAATTTTTTTATACTTTTAATACTTTACATGAAGCTGGTAAACAAGTTGTGATTGCTTCCGATCGTCCTCCTAACCAGATTCCTAGCTTACAAGAACGTCTTTGTTCTCGGTTTTCTATGGGGTTAATCGCAGATATCCAAAAGCCGGATTTAGAAACTAGGATGGCAATTTTGCAAAAAAAAGCCGAGGATGAAAATATTCGTCTTCCCCGCGATGTGATTGAGTATATTGCTTCTAACTATACTTCTAATATTCGAGAATTAGAAGGAGCTTTAATTCGGGCGGTGGCTTATATTTCTATTTGGGGCTTACCAATGACGGTGGAAAATATCACACCTGTTTTAGAACCGCCTAACGAAAAAATGGCAGCTACCCCAGAAGCAATTTTAAAGGTTGTAGCGGATAATTTTGATGTTTCAATAGACGATCTCAAAGGTAACTCACGACGAAGAGAGATTAGCTGGGCGCGTCAAATAGGAATGTATCTCATGCGTCAACACACATCTCTGAGTTTGCCGCGAATTGGCGAGGAGTTTGGTGGTAAAGACCATACAACGGTAATCTATAGTTGCGATAAAATTACCCAACTCCACCAGAGCGATCGCACTTTAGCACAAACTCTCCGCCAACTGAGCGATCGCATCAACATGACTAGCCGTTCTCAAAAATCATAGGGAAAATATGCTAATGGGGCGCTTGTCGCCTCGTCAGCGCTGCGCGAACAGTCCTGAGAGGGAAGCGACACGGACGATAAGAGGCTCGGATGATTTATCCCGTGGTGGTAAACCTCGCGCAATAGAAGCTTTAAGATGATGACTGCGATTACCACTTTAAAAATGGTCTCTAAATATATTTTCAATAATGATAAAACTTACGCAAAAGTATACGCGTTAAGGGCAATTCATGAATTGCCCCCACCTGAAAATAAGGGTTTCGTCCATTGTTTACGTAAGTCCTGAATGAAATCGGAGTTTTATATGTCGAGTAAAAAGAAAGAACCAATTGGATGTGGATGCTCAAATATTCCGATTTCTATAATCTTAATTATCTTAGGAGGTAGTTATTGGTGGTTTAGCCAAAAAGGATATCCAGAAATTAGTAAGTTTTTAGATAATAGCAAAAATATAGACATACATATTCCTAAGCCTACTAAAACTAGTTCTTCAACTATTAATGCAACTCCTTCTATAACCCCAGTGCCCTCTTTAGCAAGCACTCCAACCTTTACTGATAATCCGAAAATAAGCCCAGATAAAAAAATACTATTGCTTCAAACAGCTTGGGAGAAGAAAGTAATTAGAGGGATTTATTTAACTCGCTACCAAATTACCAATAATGCTAACGAACAAACGATTCGTGAAAGAGTTCGTTACTATCGCTCTCAAGGAATCAATACAATTATTCATGGTGTTTGGGGTAATGGTTGTACTATGTACAATAGCGAAGTTATGCAGCAAACTTTCGGGTATAAAAGTTGTCCAAATCAGTTTCAGGAACAATGGTTAAATTGGTTGATTGATGAAGCACATAAGCAAGGAATGCAAGTTCATGCTTACTTTGAGAAGGGAATTAAAATAGATAAGAATAGTCCAATTTATGATTTGGCAATTGCCCGGAAATGGATTGTTCCAGGAGTGGATAAAACCTACTCTGGAATTGATCATTATGTACTTGATGTACAAATTCCTGAAGTTGCTAATCTTTTTCAAAATATCTTAGTAGAGTTTGTCAAAAAATATCCTGATATTGATGCAGTTCAATGGGATGATTATCTGGGTTATTATGCTGAATTATCTGGAAAATTTGACCGTACTGCAAATTTAACTAAATTTGTGCAACAAATGGTAACTTCTATGAAAAAAGCTAATCCATCAGTGAGTTTTGATATTTGCCATCATAACCCCTATTGGGCTAAAAAATATTTTGCTGCTGACTGGGAAAAATGGGGTGCGGATCGTATATTTATTCAAGCTTATAATGATAGTAATTTTGTTGAAGAGTTAAATTATGCTCAAAAATATGCTGGAGTTGCGATTACAGATCGGCAACTAGGTCGTTTAAAAGAATTAGTTGATAACCCAAAAATTAAAAGTATCTTAGTTTTTCCATTTTCAGGAAACCCAGAAAAAACAGCTTCTAGCTTAAAAAACTCACTATGATGTGGGAGCGAATATTCTGAGTGGGGAAACAAAAGATAATGAAAAAACTATGATTTAATCAAGTTTTAAACAGCGCAAAAGAGTAAGTAAGTTGGCACAATAAAATCAAACTATGTAAATAAAACTGAACTAGGATAAAACCCTTATACCTATTGACTGTTGCCTATTGCCTTATCCCAACGACAATTATTTACGCCCACTTACTTAGTAAATCTGGTTTATTAAAAGAAGAATCAACCCAACTCAAGTCAAAATAATTCAAAATATTCTCTTTGCTCCCAATTAGTCACCTGCTTTAAATACTCTTCTGGTGGCTGATCGGCGACGGACTGCAAAAAGCGATTAATTTCACTCTCCTTCATCTTAATAATGAAGTTTATGAACTGCTGCCCCATTTTTTGAGCAAAAAGTTCGCTCTGGCTCAAATATGAAATCGCCTCTGGCAAACTTTTGGGTAAGATCGGATTTTCTGTAATATAAGGTTCCTCTGTTGGGGAGCCAGGATCAAGTTTACAATCTACACCATCTAACCCAGAAATCAATTGCGATGCCATATAGAGATAGGGATTGGCTGCTGGTTCTCCAACTCGGTTTTCAATGTGGGTACTGGGGTCATCAAAACCGCCTTGTAATCTAATCATTGCCCCTCGGTTTTCCAATCCCCACCCTGCACGATCAGGGGCTAGAGAATAAGGTCTAAATCTTTTGTAGCCGTTAATTGTTGGGGTTGTAAACACAGAAGCAGCATTGGCGTGTTTCAGAAGACCACCAACGAAGTGTTTAGCTAAATCTGACATGAGGGTTTGGGAGTTTGCAGACATGAAAGCGTTCTCGCCTGTGGTTCGGTCTACAAGGGATTGGTGCAAATGCCAGCCATTAGAAGAAGAACCTTGCAATCCTGGACGACACATAAATGATGCGATGTAACCTTGTTGACGGCAGATTTGCTTGGTCGCCATTCGGAATATCATCATTGTGTCGGCAGCTTGCAATGCAGGAATCGGTTCAAAAGTAAATTCAAATTGACCAACACCCCCTTCGTTTTCTACACTCCTTAAAGGCAATTTCATTTCAACTAAATTCTCTGCCAGAAGGCGCAGCAAATCTTGAATCTCTGGATTGTGAGATTCTAAAAGGTATTGGAAGCTATGGTCTACGGCGCTAACTTTAGCAGGTTCACCGGGTTTTCCAGAACTACCAACATTAGCGATCGCTAACATCGGATCTTCCAACTTTGCTAGATACCACTCAACTTCTAAGCCGACAATATGCTCCAATCCTCTTTGATGTAACTCCACCAATGATTGGCGCAAAATACTGCGACTGGAAAAGGGCATTGGCTGACCATTTTGAAAGTACTCATCACAGAGAATAAAGCCAGTACGTTTTGCCCAAGGCACAATTTTGAAGGTATCAGGGTCAGGAACAGCCACAAGATTTGGCGCACCTGTCATCAAAGGCATATCTAAACTACCGCCAGGGACAAACGGGTTAAATACTATTGCACCACCAGTATCAAATAGGAATGTCCCTGTGCTGATTTGCATACCGTTTTCCAGGGCGCTGAAAAAAGCTTGGGGTAAGAGCGACTTACTGCGAACAATTCCATGCTGATCTGACCAAGCGGTACGAATCAACAATAAATCCTGTTCTTTAACAATAGCCTTGATTTTTTCAGATGCTTCTTTTTGGATTTCTGTCCACAGGTGATGATGCTCAATAAATCCAGGTCTTTTCATTGGGACGGTCTACTACTATTTCTAAGATACAAGGTTGGGTGCAGCGATCGCGTAACCCAACATAAAATTTGGTGGTAATGTTGGGTTGCGTTTCACTCCACCCAACCTACATAAATATATCTTTTAAAAAGCTTTTGGTTTCAACATAGATGAGGTTTATTTCATATTTCCTATTGCCTTATCCCAACGACAATTATTTACGCCTACTTACTTAGTTTGAGCAAGCGATCGCTCGCTGCTTGTAATGTCTCAGGTGTTTTGCTAAAGCAGAATCTGATCAATGAATGACCTTTTTCTGGTTGGCTGAAAAAGCTGGAACCAGGAACTACGGCAACACCAATATTTTTAATTAGATGGTAAGTGAATTCAATATCTGTTTTGTAGCCAAATTTAGAAATATCTGCAAGAACATAATAGGCTCCTTGGGGAAGGAAGTAAGGAATACCAACTCCATCGAGTATCTGTAAGATGGAGTCTCGCTTCTGGTGATAAAGTTTGCCTAGTTCTTCATAATAGGATGGTGGTAGTTGCATCGCGGTAACTCCGGCTCGTTGCAATGGTGCGGGAGCGCCAACGGTAAGAAAATCATGGACTTTGCGAATGGCTCCCGTTAATGCAGGGTTTGCCAAAATGTAACCAACTCGCCATCCGGTGACACTATAAGTTTTGGATAGACCGTTAATGGTAATGGTGCGTTCTTCCATACCGGGAAGGGTCGCTAGGGCAATATGTTGAGTGCCATCATAGAGAATATGTTCGTAGATTTCATCTGTGAAGGCTAACACATCCCATTTTTGACAAAGTTCAGCAATTAGGGTTAGTTCTTCACGGGTGAAGACTTTGCCGGTGGGATTATGGGGTGTGTTGATAATAATAGCTTTGGTATTAGCATTGAAAGCTTGACGCAACTGTGCTTCATCAAATGTCCAATGGGGAGGATGCAGTGTTACGTACCGTGGTGTGGCACCAGCTAAAATGGCATCGGGGCCGTAGTTTTCGTAATATGGCTCAAATACAATTACTTCGTCACCAGGATCGACTGTCGCCAGCATTACAGATGCCATTGCTTCTGTGGAACCGCAGGTGACGGTGATTTGGGTTTCAGGGTCGATATCTAAGCCGAGATACCAACGAACTTTGCTAGCGATCGCATGACGAAATGCGCGATCGCCCCAAGTAATGGCATACTGGTTGACATCTGCCTCTATGGCATCATTTGCTGCCTGTTTCAACTCCAAGGGACATGGAAAATCAGGGAACCCCTGAGCCAGATTCACTGCACTATATTGCAGTGCCACCCGTGTCATTTCCCGAATTACCGACTCTCTAAACTGGTCTGCCTTCGCTGATATTTTTTTACGCCCAATCTCACTCACTCCCATACCTCCGTTGATCTCGATTGCGGTTATGTAGGAATTTTTCCAAATCCTATAAAACCCATAATACCGATAGCTTTATCGTAGTATACTCAAATTCGAGATTCAGAGGGAATGCAACCTTATAATCTATATACTTAATTATTGATATTAATAGTCAATTACTGAAGTACTGATCCAGAATCATCATGAAATCTTTGCACCGTCCCGATCTCTATAGCTGGTCTAATTTCAATCCGGCAAGAAATATTGATTTCAATGGGATTGCCTGGATTCGCCCAGATGGAAACATCTTGATTGACCCAGTAGCCTTATCAAACCATGATTGGAATCATTTGAAATCTCTCGGTGGTGTAGTTTGGATTGTGCTGACGAATTCCGAGCATGTCAGGGCAAGTAAAGATATTGCCGATCAAACACACGCTAAGATAGCTGGCCCAGTGGCAGAAAAAGACACTTTTCCCATACCTTGCGATCGCTGGTTATCTGATGGTGAAGAGTTTGTACCTGGGTTAAAAGTAATTGAACTCCAAGGCTCGAAAACTCCCGGTGAATTGGCTCTGTTACTGGAAGAGACAACTTTGATTACAGGGGATTTAGTCAGGGCACGTAAAGCAGGTAGCTTAACTATATTGCCAGATGACAAGCTACTGAATCGAGAGGAGGCTGTTGCTTCGGTTCGCAGGTTAGCAGAACTGAGTCGAGTTGAAGCAGTGCTGGTGGGGGATGGTTGGCCCGTCTTCCGCGATGGACGCGATCGCTTACAGGAACTTGTAGCCACGCTGTAAATAGGTGGGGGTAGGAGGAAGTTTTTAGTTGGGGATTCTGGAGCTACTGAACTACCGTAAGAAAGCGGGAAGCTGACGCAACAGTTGGGGTCTTAAACTCTCTCTAAAAGTTGGGCTTTACCCTTTTCCCTTTCCCTCTATTTTCAATTATTAGGAGCAAAGCGCGAGTCTCCTGTGGAAAGGCTGCGCGATCGCGTGCAAAATATTTACAGTGTTGCCGCCTAAAATTATGGATAATTCCCCAGTGGTCGCTCAAGCAGATGCATCCTTACCAAATTACACTCAGGAAAATATACATCTAGTGGAGTCAGCAGTTATAAAAGAAAAGATCGGAACTGATTTTGACTCTCGCATGATGCTGCGGTGTTTGGAACTTGCTCGCCGCGCTTTAGGACGGACTTCCCCAAATCCTTTAGTGGGAGCGGTGATTGTCAAGGATGGCGAGATTGTCGGCGAAGGGTTTCATCCGCGTGCAGGTGAGCCTCATGCAGAAGTGTTTGCTTTGCAAGCAGCAGGCGATCGCGCTCGTGGTGCAACAATCTATGTGTCACTTGAACCTTGCAATCATTACGGACGGACTCCCCCTTGTTCGGAAGGATTAATCCAAGCTGGAGTAGCAAAAGTGGTAGTAGGTATGGTTGATCCCAATCCACTGGTAGCTGGAGGTGGTATTGCCCGTTTACGTGCGGCGGGGATCGAAGTGTTGGTAGGAGTAGAAGAATCAGCTTGTCATCAGCTCAATGAAGCTTTTGTGCATCGCATTCTCTACAAACGACCTTTGGGAATTTTAAAATATGCCATGACTTTAGATGGCAAAATTGCTACTACCTCTGGTCATAGCGCCTGGGTGACAAGCCAAGAAGCCCGCAATGAAGTACATCAACTGCGGGCGGCTTGCGATGCCATAATTGTCGGCGGTAATACAGTCCGACAAGATAATCCTTATTTAACTAGCCATCATGCTGAGGCACATAATCCCCTGCGGGTGGTGATGAGTCGTCATCTCAACTTACCGGAAAGTGCCCACCTGTGGCAAACTGCGGATGCTCCAACTTTGGTGTTGACTCAAAAGGGTGCTAACCCCGATTTCCAAGAACTGTTGCTCAAACAGGGGGTGGAAATCGTGGAATTAACATCACTTACACCAGATAATGCAATGGCGTACTTATATGAACGGGGTTTTTGTAGCGTCTTGTGGGAATGTGGCGGTACCTTAGCTGCTAGTGCGATCGCTCAAGGAGCAGTGCAAAAAGTTTTGGCATTTATTGCCCCAAAAATTATTGGTGGTAGCATTGCTCCCACACCAGTGGGCGATTTAGGTTTTACTACCATGACTGAGGCATTGTCTCTAGAACGTGTTCGTTGGCGTGTAGTCGGCTCTGACTGCTTAGTGGAAGGTTATTTTCCCCAAAAAGCCAATAGTCAATAGTAATAACACTTGACTATCAATCAATTCATCGTGATTTTGCTATCATGAACACTGGCGTTCATGGGCAATATCACGTATAAGGGCTAGCCGAGATTGAATGTAGTGGCAGAGATAATCAGTTTCGTTAGGATCTAACAAAACTTGTGTTTCGGTTTGTTTCACTAACCACTGCACCAAGCTAGCATCATCCAGTTGTAAGAGGAGCTTGGCTTGCGCGGTTTCCACCACTGACCAAAGCTGACGCATGATTGTAGGAGTCATCAGACCTCGATTGAATAATGAGCTATTAGCTGTCTTTAGATTACACAATTCCGATCGCAATTTACGACATGAATGTAGAAGCTGAGACAAGTATTATTAAAAACTTAATAATGGTATTTATAACTTTATGAAGATTAAGAATTTGAAACTCAGGTTGAAAATGGGAATTGGGAATTGGCAATTGGGAAAACAGATTTTTATGGGTTTAGTTGCAAAACCTAGAAGACAAATACATTAATTCTAAAAACTGGGTTTTTGTGTTTGCGAAGACCGAAATTATGTAGATTTTAGTCCAGTAAAGACAGTTTTTCAAATACTATATTGAATCCTGAATCTGTCTTCTAAGATACAAAAATTTAAGTTTTGAGAAAAACGTTTTCTAGAGAGTTAACATCTTTTAGCTGTCGATGGACTCACAAAATCATGTAAATTTTCATCCCAAATGCTAATGTAAATAAAATTACATTCTTGGCGGATAATCTGGCCCTTGACTGAGCCATTCTGAAAACGGAAATTATCAGACTGACCCTGTTGTACCTGTTTAAGTCCCTGCTTAATTTCTTCAGTTGCTTGCCCATCTAACAATCCATTCAAGGTAGTTTGCATCACCTGCGGGTCTACCGATTGGGCAAAAGATACCTCTGTTTGACGCAGCACTTGAGAATTACGATCGAATAAGTAGCCAAGATCAATTTTGTTTGGTACTAGTTTGTAAACAACAGCACGCGTCTTACCCCATGCACCTCTTAAATCTTGATTTGGTTTGCCGAGGGTAGCTTCTACGGCGCTTCTAGATGTACCTGTAGGAAATGCGGGAACGCTTTGACTGCTGGTAGTTACAGCTACTTTACTAGGTGGCCGTTCGTTTTTCTGTGGTGTAGAAGGTGCTTCTGGTGTGGGAACTGCAATATTCTCTGGTTCTAGCTGTGGTGTAGAAGACACTTCTGGCGCTGGAGTATCTGAAATTACAGGCTCTTTTTCTGGCTGTGGCGTGGATACAACTGGGGGATTAAAGGTTGGTAAAGGATTGGGAATTACTCGCTTTCGTGGTTGTGAGGCTGGTACAACTGGGACTGGAGAAGTTTGGGAAGAAAAAGGCGATTCTGTAGATGCAGGAGTAGGCAAAGATTCTAGCGATGGGGTGCTACTTGTAACAATGGTTGTTTCTGGTTGTTGCTGACGAATGATGTTAGGAATCACTACTGCACCAATCAAGCCGCCTATCAGCAAACTACCAATAATTACGGCAGGTTTTTGCCAGTTTCCAGGAGTGGAATTCCCTATCACAGTTGGTTTTTGTGGGGAATATAATGGCTGGGTTTGTCGAGTCGATGACGCAGGGGGATAAAAATTAACTGTAGTAGTATTTGCAGCTAACTCAGGAGGGATATTACTAGCAGACTGCAAAGCGTGTAACATCTTACTAGCAGTGCTGTAGCGATCGCCAGCATGAGGCTTAATTGCCTGATTGAGTACCGCCGCCAATTGAGAAGAGACGTTAGGGGCGTGTTCCTGCCAAAGTATTTCGCCAGTTTTGAGATCGGTTTGCAATTCTTGCGGGTGTTTGCCAGTCAGCAGATAAATCGCCGTTAAACCTAAGCTGTAGATATCAGTGGCGTAAACTGGGCGGCCAACGGCTTGTTCGCTAGGCATATATCCAGGCGTACCAATAACGAGCGATCGCGTGGGGTATGCTGAAGAGTTGACCACAGAACGGATTGTTTCTTTGACTGCACCAAAATCAATCAAAACTGGCTTGTTATCAACAGAACGGAGAATAATGTTTTCAGGTTTAATATCCCGATGAATAATGCCTTTACTGTGGACATAATTTAACACTGAAAGCAGACTCAAGAGAATTTGCCGAACAGCAGCTTCACTCTCAAATCCTTTGGCTTCGACAATTTTCGTCAGAGTTTGGCCGTGAATCCATTCTTGGACAAGGTAAAATTGCCCGTTCTCAGAAAAGTAGGCGTAGAGTTTAGGAATTTGGTTACTACTTTCACCCAAATATTCCAAGGTTGCGGCTTCCCGTTCAAACCGTTGTTGGATCAGTTGGTAATTTTGCGGATCATTATTAGTTATCGGTTTGAGTTGCTTAATCACACAACGACGGCGAGAAGGCATGTGAACATCTTCTGCCAGAAAGGTTTCGCCAAAACCCCCAGCACCGATTACCTGGATAACTTGATAGCGATTGTTTAGCAGGGTTATTGTCATGAAAAATTATAAGCGTAGACACCCAGCGCGGAGCCGGAGACTTCCTATCTTCTCCAGGCTTGTCTCAGACATCGCCCTTTCCAAATGTACATCAGATAAGTAAAGCGAGGGCGAAAGATATCTGGTCAAAAGAGGCAGGAAGTAGGGAGCAGGGGGAAAGATTGAGACGGAGCTTGTACTTTGCTCCAGTTCAAGCGTCCTGGAAGAACGGGGCTTCTTTATCGGGTTTTGGGAAAAGGTTAAAGGGGAAGGGTTAAAGGCTTTTCTTTGCCTTTACCCCTTCCCCTTATTCTTTTTTACCAGATATCTAATGTAAGCCGACGCATTATCAATGCAGGGTATTGCCAAATTTTATTTGCGATGAATGAATCGGTGTTGCTGATTAAATATATGAATTTTGGTATAAAGACGTTGCATTGCAACTTCTTTACAAGGGTTTTGAAATTACGTAAAATCATTTTCATACCTGAATTCAGCAACGCCAATCAATCAAATGCTGCATTAGTTAAACTCTATAGTCTCAACAAACTCTAAAATACTCTCCTTAATGTCTTCAGCTTCTTCTTCAAGGGAATCGGGAGTTTCGCCGTCAAGAAAGCTGTGCTGACTACTAACTATATACAAAAATTCACCACTGATAAAGGTGAGCAGACCCCGGTACGCATCTAATCTGATCGCAGTTCCATTATTTTCTTGCTTAGAAATTGTCGAACCTTTGGGCATATCAATTAACACATAGTAAGCACCTCGCAAAGTATCTTCCAGATATTCGGTGTACTCCACAGAAGCATCTGGTACATTGGCAAAAATCGCTTGGGGTACATACTTATCTACTAAAATTGTTTGTAAATATTCTTCTTGTCCAACAGACTCCAGTTCCTCTAACTGTTCTAGAGGGAAAGGATAATAATCGATTCTCAATAAAGTACCGATGTCATCAGAAAAGCCAACTACTCCTTCCTGGCTTTGAATTCTACCGCCCTGCTGGGGATCAACCGGAATTGGCACGGTAAAATTGCCTAAAGGGGATTGATATGTCTGTTCGCTAAAATCTTCTATGACTACTGTCTCATCATCATCGTCGTCGTCTGCATATTCTTCTTCTGCTTCTTTAAAGGCTGCAATTACCTCCTTAATAATTTCCTCTGCTTCTTCATCTTCCAGGTCTAAGGCTGCTTGGAGCTTTTTGAGGTAGGCTTGTTTTGGTTTGGCGATCGCAAGTTCATCGTCTAAAAGCACTATTACCCCAGCGGCAAAACCATCCAGCACTAATTCTTCTGATAGAGATACTTTGGCAGCATTAAACAGGGGGCCAATTCCCTCCTCTTCTGCAATGGCTAGGAGTCTATCAACTATTTCGGCGATTTCATCTTCTGAGTATTCCTCGAAAACCTCGAATTCCCAGAGGATACCCGCTAAACTTTCTGCATCTACATCTTCAATCATTGAATCAGCGATCGCAGTGACAGTTGCGATCGCCGCTACCGCTTCCTCTGGACTTAGTGATTCCTCTGATGTCTTTGGTGAGTTAAAAACCTTGTCATACTTGGACATAATTGCTACCTAAATTAATTCTTCAACAGTAAAAACAGATTGAAAGTGACAATGGTCAGTTTACCAATGGAGCGAATCTTCTAGAGAAAAAGTTGGCTAATGCTTGGTCTACTCAATATTGCTCAGGTGTAACAAAATCTTGTTGACAGCTAATCTCCAATAAATTGAGATGTTCTCAAATCTGTTGTCGAATATACACTTAAACACGAGTTAGGCTCAATTTTTACCAAAGGTCAACTTAATTAAATATTGTAAATTTTTGTTATTAAGCAATTATCGTTAATAAATGCTATATTCCTTGATTTTTAACCTCTAGCAGATGAATTATATCTATCGATAGAATTATAAACTAGCTAGCGATAGATACCTATACCGTGGGCAGGATGTCACAATACCGATGTTTGTAGCGACACACAATAGCCAAAGCGTTTGTACTGTTAGTTCTACAAATGTAAATTACATAAGATTTTGAGTTTTTTATGGTAAAAACCCCTCCATCTCAGTTTTCCCCAGATCAATACAAAGTTGATTCTGCACAAGAAAAAGTAGACGCTATTATAGAAACGCCACCATCAGAAACCGAGATTGACCTAGAGTTTCTTTACACCAGAGATATTGAATTTCGTCAGGAAACCATTTACTTTCTGGTGGTAGATCGCTTTTATGATGGCGATCCAGATAACAGCGAAGGTGAAAATTCAGAACTCTACGATCCCAATAGACAAGAATGGGGTAAGTACTGGGGTGGTGACTTGCAAGGTGTCATCGATAAGTTAGATTATCTCAAAAATATGGGAGTTACTGCCCTTTGGCTAACTCCATTATTCGAGCAAGTAGAAGAGTTATTTATTAGCAATGCGGCAATGCATGGCTATTGGACAAAAGACTTTAAGCGGATTAATCCTCGTTACATTGCTGCTGGAGAAAACCCTTCTTTAAACGCTACGCAAGAAGAAAAAAATACAACATTTGATCGGTTAGTTACAGAACTGCACAAGCGGAATATGAAGCTGGTGCTGGATATTGTCTGCAACCACAGCAGCCCTGATACCAGTGGTAGCAAAGGTGAATTGTATGATGATGGCGTTAAAATTGCTGACTTCAATGATGATGTCAATCATTGGTATCACCATTACGGTGAAGTGCAAAACTGGGAAGACGATTGGCAAGTACAGAATTGTGAACTAGCTGGTCTTGCAACCTTTAATGAAAATAATACAGAATATCGACAGTATATTAAGTCAGCAATTAAACAATGGCTAGACAGAGGTGTGGATGCACTGCGGGTTGATACTGTCAAGCACATGCCGATTTGGTTTTGGCAAGAATTTACTGGCGAGATGACCAATCACAAACCAGATGTATTTATTTTTGGTGAATGGATTTATAGTAATCCGAGTGACGATCGCTCGGTGGAATTTGTTAACCACTCAGGCATGACACTTCTAGACTTTGGGCTATGTGTGGCAATTCGAGCCGCACTGGGTCAAGGTTCAGAAATGGGATTCCAAACAATTCAATACATTTTTGACCAGGATTATCGCTATAACGGGGCAACAGAGTTAGTTACCTTCATCGATAACCATGATATGTGCCGCTTCCAATCGCTGAATCCCGATCCAGCGATGTTGAAGGTTGCGATCGCCTTAATTATGACATCTCGCGGTATTCCCTGTATATATTACGGCACAGAACAGTATTTACATAACGATACTGATGGCGGTAATGACCCATATAACCGCCCGATGATGGAAAATTGGGATACCGATAGTGAGGTTTATCGTTGCATTAGATTGCTATCTGGTTTACGGCGACTGAATCCTGCTATATCAATGGGTAGCCATTGGCAGAAATACTTGACCGCCGATGTTTACTGTTATGTCCGCCGCTATCGTGATTCTCTGTGTTTTGTAGCTTTAAACCGGGGAGGGGAAGTTACTCTCCCTGAAGTAGAAACAGAATTACCCGATGGTGAGCATACTTGCGTAGTGACTCGCAACAAGTATGAAGTAAAAGACGGTAAGATTTATGACTTAGTACTAGAAGAACGGGGAGTGCTTGTTTTCAGCCACGTTGGGGAACGGATCAAAGCACAAACAATTGTCCGCGTCCAACTCAATGGTGTGGATACCCAACCTGGTGAAATCATTGTGGTGACAGGAGATTGTCCAGAGTTGGGTAACTGGGATATCAGCAAAGCATATCCTTTGGAGTACATCAACTCAAATACTTGGTCTGCTGAGATTCCCTTTGATGAAAGTGCTGGTAAGCTGATTGCTTATAAATATGCCATGTGGCGGGAAGGGCGATCGCCTCTGCGGGAAAATTTGGTCAATCGTCGCTGGGTGATTGCCAAAGAAGGTACTGTTAAATGGCGTGATACTTGGGCATCGGGAAGAGAATCGTAGAAATTTCAAATCAACAATGAAGTGTGAAGGAGCAAAATTTTCATCCTTTACACTTCTTGAGCTTTATGGTTTAGTCTTTGGCGTTCTCAGAAAGTAGCTATAATCCGGTTCGGATAAGGATTCTTCACTTCCCTTGTGGTTTCAGAAAAGGGGAAGGGGTAAAGTTTGAATTACCCTTTCCCTCTTAACGAAACCGTATTGAGAGTAGCCGCTATAAGTTTATGTATGCAATGCTCTGATTTCTAAATGCTTTTTCAATATATTTTAGTTTGCAGTGATCTAGATCACACCATTTTGTGAGTAAGAATAGATAGTATCAAGCACATAAACACCTTAGAACTGTCAAAGGCAGGAGCTAAAAAGCTCTACCTCTTACAGGGTAAAAGAATAGATGATACCTGTATAAGTACTAAAATCACCAGTTTTTAATTCTTACCAAATCATCTAAAAAAATGAAAAAAAGGTAAATGGTGATGTTTGAACTCTTGCTAAAAAATCAATTAAGCGCTCCCAAAAAAGTAAAATTTAAAAATGAGATTTTGGCACGAGTTCAAGGACAAAACTCAGAAACTTCAAATGACGAAATTAAATTTTATAAAACTGAACTACTTCCCTATTTTATAAAATTGAGCCAACACAATCCTGTTTTCAGTGTTACGGAACAATTACGGCTTTTAGTGGGTGTTTGGACACCAATATGGTCTACCATATCATTTCATGAAAGTTTACCGAAAAGAATACAAGAACAGTCTTTTCAAATTTTTCAGCATGATGGTTACTGTGCCAGTGTCGCTCGCTATATAATGGGAAAAGAGCCGTATTTATCCCAGAGTTTTAACTCAATATTACCAGCTTATGATTTCATGGTAATCCAAAAATATGGAGTTCAAAATGGTAAATGGTATCTTCAAAACATTGATAGATTTCAGGCTTTTAAAAATAGAGAAATTCCTCTAACTTTAGAATCAGTCTACACCTGGTTTACTAATGTACTTAACACTAAAGTCAAACTGAATGCGTCAAAATTGGCTTTACCAAAAGCTCTCGAATTAGAAAATATAGAGACAAATCATACAAATTATTTAAAAAAAACATCCTTAGCACCTTCTCAAGTGTTTCAGCATTTATATATAGATAATGACTGGCGACTTGTAAAAACTCAAACAGATGCCTCACATTTACCCAGTTATACAATTTCTGTAAAGAGGCAATAAGAGGTTATTGATAAAGTAAATATTAAGTAGTGGCGTGTCCAGGCTAAAACAGTGCATTAAACGTAGCGACTGTCTTAAAAGTCAAGCGATCGTGAACAAAAAACCGGGACTGTGAACATTGACGCAACAGGGGAACGCTGCGCTAGATTCGGTGGTGGCTGGTA
>NZ_JACJSH010000045.1:0-57949 GCF_014698055.1 Nostoc sp. FACHB-133 | reverse complement strand
TACCAGCCACCACCGAATCTAGCGCAGCGTTCCCCTGTTGCGTCAATGTTCACAGTCCCGGTTTTTTGTTCACGATCGCTTGACTTTTAAGACAGTCGCTACAATTTTTTTGCGACATTTTAGCCTTGCCGCTCCAGTAGGGTGCGTTAACGCAGTGTAACGCACCTGTTACAAAACAAGATTTTGCAGTTAAAGAAGAATTCAGCAGTCAGAATCAAGATACTCTCTACGAGATGCCCCGCGTAGCTTGCTTATTTGCAGGCTTTACGATACGCCATCCCTTTGTTCGGTCAGAATTTATTCATAATTCTGACTCCTGTCTCCTGAATTCTATTTTGATAAAGATGGTTTCAGAGTTCAAGTAAACCTCATCTCTAATTTTGGCATCCTACTTAAGGAGCAATTTATAAAGTGTCCTAAGAAGCATTTAAAAATTAAAATTAGTAATTAGAATATAGTCAACAATCTATTTAATAGGTTATGTTGCTATTGGATACCTAAGCCGGGAAAACTTAGGTATCCTTCTATAATATAAAATCTCAAGAAAGCAGTTGAGACTGCATGTTTTTCTGCATTAAACCGCTTCAGGTGTAGAGAAGCAAGTCCTTTGCTTATCTGAGTGCGCGACACAGATATAAAAAAAGGAAAATACTGAACTTTTTGAAAAATTGCCTAATTTACATTTAGAAGATTGGAGTATATCTTAATTTATCTCAAGCCTAAATTAACCGATTTGTTTATAGTAAAAAACTTCAGAGCAATAAATATATTAACTTCCGATTATTCTCTGGCTGAATTTAAAATCTCAAGCAAATTGCTACTTCTTTGAGCCCATCATTGGAACCAATAATATAACTGTATTATACATACAAACAGTGCTATCTGCTTGATTTTAAGCATTTGTGTTTGTTAACTGATAAAGCTTTTTCAAGCTATCTGTCTAATTAAAAACATATTCAACCACCTGTAACCTAAGCTACACCTGGTATTCTTCCCTGTTCATTGAGACGCTACACGATGTTGTAAAGCACCCGCCAGAAGCGATCGCAAAACTACATAATTCGGTAAAATTGGGTAAAGCAATTTTTGTGCTTGTTAAACAAAGGCATCAGCAAACCCATGCAACTGAAACTCAGTGCATCTCGACTTCCCTTCGCCCCTCTCTTGTTAATTGCGCCCTTTTTCCTATGGGGGACGGCAATGGTAGCCATGAAAGGAGTGATACCCCATACCACACCGCTATTCATGGCGGGAGTGCGCCTGATACCAGCAGGGGTGTTAATTCTGATTGCAGCAGCATTCATGGGTAAACCCCAGCCCAAGGGTTGGGCTGCATGGCTGTGGATTGCCTTATTTGCCCTCATAGATGGGACGTTATTTCAAGGCTTTTTGGCTGAAGGATTAGTCAGAACCAGCGCAGGGTTAGGGTCTGTAATGATTGACTCGCAACCCTTGGCAGTAGCATTGCTGTCGTTGTGGCTATTCCAAGAACACATTGGTTTTTGGGGATGGCTGGGGTTAGGTTTGGGAGTCACAGGCATTAGTTTAATTGGCTTACCTGATGAGTGGATTTTACATATTCTCGACTCAGGCGCAAATATCACAATTGGCAACTGGCAAGACTTGTTTGCTAGCGGTGAGTGGTTGATGCTATTGGCAGCCTTATCAATGGCTGTGGGAACAGTGTTGATTCGGTTTGTGTGCCGATATGCTGACCCAGTAACCGCTACGGGATGGCACATGATTTTAGGTGGATTACCATTATGGGGAATTTCATCAGTTGTCGAATCTCAGCAGTGGGAGAATCTGGGAGGATCTGATTTAGTGGCTTTGAGTTATGCTACTGTTTTTGGCAGTGCGATCGCCTACGGGTTATTCTTCTACTTTGCCTCTAGTGGCAGTCTCACTAGTCTTAGTTCTCTTACCTTCCTTACACCCGTCTTTGCCCTATTATTCGGCAATCTCTTTCTCTCAGAAGTCCTCAGTCCGGTGCAGTGGGTAGGTGTTTTCCTCACTTTAATTAGCATCTATCTCATTAACCAACGTGATGCTTTAGGAGCGCAAAACGACACACTTACTGTCGGCGAAATAGCTAATATAAAGCAACCAGTTTTAGATTCATCTGCTAAAAAATTGAACCCTGTAAGCCTAGCAGTTAGAGAATCTGAACCAGAAATTTAACCCTAACTCGTTAAGTATAGGTGAGGGTGATTAGAGACAACATCCAATGCCCAATGACAGTTAACATTTTGTCATCTAGAAGGTATTGTGGTATCGAAGACTTCAAAAGCACGTTCAGGCTGAAACTTTCAATATGAGGCTATGCCGTTCCTCAATTCTGATATTTACCTGTTTTTCTTGCGTGGGTTTTTACCCAAATCGTGCAAGTACAGCCACACCTAACCTAGCGCCTGAAATTTTAGAACTGGCACAAGCTAGTTCGACAGTTACCGCTAGTCCCGCTGTATTGAGATATGGTAGTCAAAAATCAGATGTGCAGAGATTACAAACCCAATTAAAACAGTTGGGATACTACAATGGCGTGGTAGATGGACAGTACAACGCTAGTACAGAAATCGCTGTAGCTAAATTCCAGAAAGCAAAGGGTTTAAAAGTAGATGGACTTGCTGGTCTAACAACTAGGAGGAGGCTGCAAGCAGCTTTAGTTGCCAAAAATCAGACCGTCACCTCTCCAATAGTCACTTTTCCTAATCCAACTCCCAAACCGACTGCAAAACCCAAGCCACCTGAGAAAGGTTTCATCTGGTGGTTTATATTTGCCATCGGAGTTTTAGGAAGTATTGGCGCACTTATTTACCTGATGAGGTGGTTTCGTCAGATTAAACAAGTGCAAAAGTCCGAAATATCAGATACTAAAAGATTGAGTGAAGCTAACAAAAAAACGATGATACCACCCCCACCAGAGACTGTAACTAGTCCAGAAAAAGCTACGCCGCCGCTACCCACACAATTACTAATACCAGAAAAAACTTCCCGGCTTGCTAAACTCAATATCGTTGACGAATTAATTCAAGACTTACGCAGTTCTGACCCAACGAAGCGACGCAAGGCTATTTGGGATTTGGGTCAGCAGGGAGATTCGCGGGCGATTCAGCCAATGGTTGATCTAATGATTGATGCTGATTCTCAAGAAAGCAGCTTGATTTTAGCAGCTTTGGCAGAAATTGGTATCCGCACACTCAAACCGATGAACCGGGGTTTAGCAATTTCAATGCAAGATGAAAGTCCCCAAGTACGGCAAAATGCGATCCGAGACTTGACGCGCATTTATGACATGATGGGTCAAATGAGTCAGATGTTGCGCCATGCATTAGAAGACCCAGATGCCGAAGTGCAAGCAACAGCACGATATGCTTTAACTCAGATGAATCGAATGCGTGGCTTACCGGAACAACAAGGTTTACCAGAAGATTCACACAACGATGTACGAGAATAAGCCTAAAAATATTTCAACTGAATTTGGATATTAGTGTTTGGGCCTGCTACTAAAAATGCTGCTTCGCTAAATTTGGGCGCACCTGTGCGAATTTCTGGATTTCCGGAAAATCCAAAGCCTTCTTTTGGTATACCAAAAACATTACTGTTGAGAATGCGGTCATTATTTTGATCGTGGAAGACAGCAACGGCATAATTACCTGCTTTCAAGTTCTCAAAGGTAATGGATAAGGGAGTGTCACTAATCTTGGTACACTGCTTTTGTAAGCCGCGATCGCGATCGCTAGGAAATCCTTCACTACTAGCAAATATACTGGTACAGACTTGTCCTTCTTTATTCTTTAAGCCATCAATTTCTAGGGTAAGTTTACCGTTAAAATTTGCCTTGGCACTCAACGACCATGCCAGATTTCCCACAATTGCCAATAGCAGCATACCAACTCTCAATTCTTTAACCATAAAATTTTTACAAGGTAAAATAAGTTTTAACTTTGATTCAGATCAGGCAGATTCATCCTGACATTATTCGGTCAATACTCGCAAGCATCCTGCTATATTCCGTCTCTAGATTTGTCTAAAGAGGCAAGGGAAAAGAAGAGAGATAGTGGTATTAGTATTTTTGGTTGCGATCGCTAAAATAATAAAGTAGGACTAGCCTTTCAAGGTGCTTAAAAATTTTGGTAAATAGATTCCTCTTTAAGCTCTATACTCTGTGTACTCTGCGCCTCTGTGGTTAGAAAAAATACTTTTAAACCGCAGAGGCACAGAGATCGCTGAGAAAAAACAAGAGATTTTATTTACTCAAACCAAAAAACTGTCTGTATTGTAGAATACATTTTTTGGTTTTTTTATTGCAAATAGCTAGTGATGAAACAAATAAAGCATCTATATCCTTTATAGGTAGGTAATTTCCGATTTCAGGATATGACAATTATGAATATAATTAATTTTTTATACAAAAATTTAATTATTTGTTACTTTATACCTTAAAGAATAGTAATTCTCCTTTCAACCGACTACTGGGTGTAATCTAGAAGCTACCATCTGGTAAAATAAGCGATAAGTTGCCCGCAGCCTCCACCATCAAATTTTGTTGATAAAAGTGACGGTTGTAGAGATAAACTCAACACCAAGGTTAACATAATTCATAATTCATCCCTGCGAAAATATTTGTATTAAAAGCAACGCAGATTTCCAAGCCGATCCTGAGATATTGGATTGGTTGAGCTATTTACAGAAGATTTATCACTCAGGTAAACTCACAGGCGATCGCTATCTTAATTGATTGGGTGCGCTAGTTAATAGACTTCTTGCAGAAGTGGGGAAAGGGGAAGGGGTAAAGGGGAAAGGGATGAAATTTCCCCTTACCCTTTACCCTTTAACCTTTCCCCAACATCTTGGCATTTGTTACTTTTGCAAGATGTCTGATCAAAGACTCTCCACCTTCTGGGTTGTCGTTAGACATAGCCTTGCTCATTAACTACCAAATGAGGAAACATCTATCGAAACTCTTATACAAGCTTATAGCCTGAATTAAATAGAACCGTAGGAGGAAACAAGGCTAATAAACCTAATTTCCTTAAAAAAAGAGGGTTTACAGTACCTGTAATATGGGAGACTTGGCAATATTCCCTATAAATCAGATTCAAGATGAACAACACAATTTCGGACATTGCAGTTAAGACGATCAACGGCAAGGATAAGCAATTAAACGAGTATACCGGGAAGGTACTCTTAATTGTGAATGTGGCTTCCTACTGCGGTTATACTTCTCAATATGAGGGGTTAGAAAAGTTGAACCAGAAGTATGGCGAAGCAGGATTAAAGATTTTGGGGTTCCCCTGTAACGATTTTGGAGCGCAGGAACCAGGAAGCAATGAAGAAATTGTGCAATTCTGCACAAGTAAATATGGTGTTACCTTTGAACTATTCGATAAAGTCCATGCAAAAGGCTCACAGCAGCATCCACTTTATGAGCGACTTACCAAAGCCATTGAGCCAACAGGAACTATTGCTTGGAATTTTGAAAAATTTTTAGTTAACAAACAAGGTGAAGTGATAGCTAGATTTAATAGTAGTGTGCAACCCAATTCACCAGAAATAATTGCCATAATTGAAAAAGAACTAGCAAAATAGTCATCAGTCACTAAATCAAAATTTTTGTACTATTGACTGTTAGCCCTGGACGGTTAAATTTATTTACGCCCAGTTCCTTAATTTGAGAATAGTGTCTCAAGTAGTAGTTTAATTTATTTGTGTTTAATTTGTCATGAATGTTGCAATTATTGGTTGTGGTTATGTTGGTTATCAAGTTGCTCAATATTGGCAGCAAACAATGAATTTTTTTGTCACTGCAACCACAACTTCTTCTGAGCGTGTCTCTACACTACAATCAGTAGCCCAAAGAGTTGTCGTTACCTGCGGAAATGACCTAGATAGTCTAAAATCAGTTTTGCATAATCAAGATGTTGTACTTTTGAGTGTTGGTGCAAAAGGTGCAGATTTTTATGAAGAAACTTATCTAAAAACTGCCCAAAATTTAGTTTTATGCTTGCAGCAAATTCAGAGTGTGAAACAATTAATATATACAGGTAGTTATGCAGTATATGGTGACAGAAATGGTGTATGGGTAGATGAGGAAACACCACTTGCACCCGCTAATTTAAATGCCCAAATTCTCCGAAAAACAGAGGATATATTATTATCAGCATCTAGCGAAAATCTCCGCGTTTGTATCTTCCGCTTAGGAGGAATATATGGCCCCGGTAGAGAACTTTTGAAAATATTTAGGAGATATTCTGGTACAAACCGTCCCGGCGGCGAGGATATCACAAATTGGATTCATCTGGATGATATTGTTGCTGCGATAGAATTTGCCCGTCACCGTCGTTTGCAAGGGATTTATAATTTAGTAGATGATGCACATCTTACTAGCCGAGACTTGCTAGATAGTCTATTTGAAAAACATAATTTACCCAAAGTTATATGGGATACTTCTATTAAGAGTACTCGCCCATATAATGCTTGGGTATCGAATGAAAAGCTGAAAGAGGCTGGATACCAGTTAATTCATCCACAGATGATTTTTTAGCAAGTATTATAACTAGGAATTATGCAACCATCTGCTGTGACTAATACAATTAATTTGACAGCATCTCCTAGCCAGTTTTACACTTGGCAGAATTATCGTTGTGCCTACGAAGTTCATCAACCAACCAACACAACATCTGAGGGTATTCCCTTACTGTTGATTCATCCTATTGGTGTCGGATTGTCGCGGCAATTTTGGCAGCGATTTTGTCGTGAATGGTATAATTCAGGTCAGCGTAATTCCATTTACAACCCTGATTTACTAGGATGTGGCCAAAGTGATATGCCTCATCTGGCTTATACTCCTAGTGATTGGGCAGAACAGTTGCAGTACTTTTTACAAACAGTAGTACAGCAACCTGTGATTGTAGTTGTACAAGGGGCATTATTACCAGTTGCGATCGCATTACTCCAAAAGGAATCAAACTTAATTTCCAGACTTGTACTTTCTGGGCCTCCAACGTGGGCTTTGATGACAAATAAACCACCAGAATGGCAGCAAAAATTTCTTTGGAATGTGTTAGATTCCCCTTTCGGGATTCCTTTTTATCGCTATGCACGCACTCCTAAGTTTTTACGTTCTTTCTCAACTCGCCAACTATTTGCTTCTGAGAGTGCTGTAGATGCAGAGTGGTTGAATGCATTAGTTGCAGGTGCAGAAAATCCTGCTAGTCGTCATGCAGTGTTTTCTTTTTTAGCAGGATTTTGGCGGCAGGATTATACTAATTTTATTGCCTCCATTCAGCAACCAACATTAGCGGTTGTAGGGGAAACTGCATCGAGTATTAGCCAAAATAATAGAAAAGAAACGCCAGACGAGCGCTTGGCTAACTACCTCGCCTGTTTTCCTCAAAGTAGAGGTATAAAAATAAATGGGCGTAATGTTTTGCCTTATGAATCCACTGCTGAATTTGTAGCAGCGATCGCACCATTTATTAACGAAGTCTCTTAGCTGATTGATAGTTACATTATACTAGTCCTCCCATGCTAGGTTATGACTGGAATTGATTACTTGAGGAAGCAAGAACATGGTAACGAATCGCCGAGGACAAAGAGTTCCTAACGTAACTTTTCATACTCGTAAGGACAACCAGTGGGTGGATGTGACAACCGATCAATTGTTTGCTAATAAAACAGTGGTCGTCTTCTCCTTACCAGGTGCTTATACTCCAACTTGTTCATCCACTCATCTTCCTGGTTACAACGAGTTGGCTGGGATTTTCAAAGAAAATGGTGTCGATGACATTATCTGTATTTCTGTTAATGATGCCTTTGTCATGAACGAATGGGCAAAAGATCAAGAAGCAGAAAATGTTACACTAATTCCTGACGGAAATGGTGAATTTACTGAAGGCATGGGAATGCTGGTAGATAAATCAGACTTGGGTTTTGGTAAGCGATCGTGGCGCTACTCGATGCTGGTAAGAGATGGTGTCATTAACCAAATGTTTATTGAGCCAGACGAGCCAGGAGATCCCTTTAAGGTATCCGATGCTGAAACAATGCTTAGATACATCAACCCCCAAGCAGTAAAGCCCGAAGTAGTTTCTCTGTTTGCAAAAGTGGGTTGTCCCTTCTGTGCCCGTGCTAAAGCTATGCTCAAGGAACATGGCATTAACTACGAAGAAATTACTTTGGGTAAGGATGTCACCACACGCTCTTTACGAGCCGTTACAGGGGCGACAACAGTTCCCCAAGTCTTTATCGATGGTAAATTAATTGGTGGTTCTGAGGCATTAGAAGCCTACTTCGCTGCTAAATAGTTTTTACTAGGGGCGTACAGATGTGCGTCCCTACAACGGATTCAAAGATTGCTCTTCTGTTTTGAGGTTTAGTAACGGCGATCGCGTTCCAAGTCATAAATCACTTTCTCCAAATACCATTTATCCGATTGACCTTGATGCCCTGGCGCTGCTGTTTGAGTAGTCGTTCGGCTGTTGTCGCATCATCGTTAAGTAAAACAAGTAAACGTTTTTGCAGTTTTCTGTTTTTCGGGTCACTGAAGTATGGCTTAGAAACCTTGTTCCGTGGTTGAGATGACCACAGTTTGATTAAGGCAAGTGATAAGCCGACGATCAGAAGCACCGCAATCAATCCCATACTTATTAAGATTAAGTATTGACCATCTTATATTATGTAAAATATTTATCTAAATAGCCTCGGTGATATTTTGGATATTTTCGTGAAAATCATCAATTAATAAATCTTCAGATAAATAGATGTATTTTTGTTCAGTTAATTACTACTTCTCATATAGAATTGACTCGAATTGAATTTCCATTTATTCACAACTAATATGTTTGCCAGAATCCGCCGAATTTTGAGTCAATTTTTTAGTAAATCAAGAACAATCAACAACGAACCACTGAATAAAGTGAGTTTGATTGTGATTATTTTAATTGATATTTTTATCTTGATAAATGTTTTTGCGGGACTGGATGATATTAGCAGATGGCATATCAGCCCGACCGAGGCTTATCCATGTTATTCAGAGTGGCAAAATTATCGGGCAAAAACCACTAAAGATAAAGACTATGAAATTGTGAGACTTTCATTGCCAGCTTACCAGAATAATCAACTCAGTTTTCAGGAAAACTATCAAAAAGCTGAAGCCGGACATTTGGGTAAGGTTTCTCAAACGTGTTTACAATATGCCAGTTACAAGGATAAACTTGACAATCCTGAAAAGCAGCAAATCATCAAAACTATTGATCAGAAACAAACGAAAATCAGTACACTTGAACAAGCCAATAGCACTATCAAAGCCCAATATGACTCAACGCTCTTAGAAAAAATTGCAGGTCAGGGTCGTCAACAATCCATTAATCAAGTTAGTGCTGAAAAAGCTAAACAGACATTAGAACAAAATAATCGCCAAATTTCTCTTCTTAAACAAGAAATTTCTACTCTTAAAAATGAATTGCTAGCCAAACCAGAAAGCATTAGTTTTATCGCCTTTCTGAAAGATGACAATCAATTCCGAGAAGTTGACAAAGGTTATCAGCAGGCATCATTCTGGTATCCAAGTATACAGCTTGGTTTTCAGTCACTTTTTTTACTACCTCTAATTATCATTGCCTTATCAGTTAACAAATTTGCTCAAAGAAGAGGATATGGACTTGTATCACTAATTAGCTGGCATTTGTTAGTTATATTTTTTATTCCACTAATTGTTAAAGTATTTGAATTTCTACAAATAGGTGCAATATTTCAATTTTTCTTTAATATCATCAGCACCCTTTTTGGTGGGTTAGTTTTTCTGATAAATTATGCTTATATTTTGCTGATTCCAATTATTGGTTTTGGAATTATCCAGTTTTTTCAAAAAGTTGTCTTTAATACTAAAGTTCAGGCAGCTAATAGAGTCCAAAAATCACGCTGTGTCAATTGCGCTAAGAAAATTCGACAGATTGATACTTACTGTCCGCACTGTAGCTATTACCAATATATTGAATGCCAAAACTGTCATAATCTTACTTATAAACATTTGTCGTACTGTAAGCATTGTGGAACTTCTCAAAATTCCACCAGTAATTTGTAATCAGTGAGTAGTTAATCGGTATTTTTAACTTAGATTATGGAAAAAGCCAATAAGGAAAGTCAGTCACCGCTTTCTTTTCTCAAAAATCTGTTGATTGCTCGTTGGCGATCGCTCTTACTCCTCTTGATCGGAGTTTATTTACCTTTGCAGGTCTTTGAAATTCTGACAGTGGAGATATGGGAAAATCAAGCAGGCTTCCCGTGGGATGTGCCGATTCTGTTAGCAGTTCATTCTACAGCAAACCCACAGCTTGATGTTTTAGCAGTGACGCTGGCTATCATTGGGTTGCCTTGGATGGCGATACCGATTTTGGGTGCGATCGCACTAATATTACTACTACAAAAACGCTGGCGATCGCTAGCTTATTTGCTCACCGTCTCACTGGGAAGTGTGATTATCAACCGCACAGCCAAGGAATTAATGCATCGAGTGCGTCCACAATTGTGGCAGTCCATTGCGCCTGAGTCTAGTTTTGCATTTCCCAGTGGTCATGCTATGACGAGTATAACTCTGGTAGCAATTTTGCTATCCTTAGCTTGGGCTAGCTCTTGGCGCTGGTTGGTTCTCACCTTCGGCAGCCTATACATAATAGCTATTGCCTGGTGTCGTCTCTATCTAGGGGTACATTTTCCCAGTGACATTCTCGCAGGTTGGATGGTTACATTAGGTTGGACAATTGGTGTCAGTCTAATTATCAAACCGTATATAACTAAAGTCAAAACCGTAGATAGCGAACTCCCCAAGAATGAAACTACCTTACTGCCTGAAGAAAAAGAGTTGATAAATGAGGAGTGATGCTATATCTGCTAAAAGACTTTTACATCCTCTTAAATACCCATTAAAAAGGGGGAATTTGATTCCGCTTTCCCCCTTTTTTAGAGCTGGAGTACATTAATGAGTGCTTAAATCACAACTAAACCTTTTTCAGACAAACTTTTAACTAAAAGGTATTTAAATACACCATAAATAATTTTCCAGGCCTACTACGATCCTTGCAAAAGCTCATTGATTGAACTTATACTCTGTTTAACTTGTTCTGTTAAAGAAGTTCTCAAGAAGTCAATAGTTGCGCCTGAAAAATTGAGCAACCCCAAAGCATATAATAGGCTTGAAATCCCGATAAAAAGAGCCAAAAGTCTACCAAAACAACCGGGATTAATTTCAATAAAACCTAATTTAGACTGCCCGATTATAGCAATCGTTACAAAAACAATTCCTGCTATTAAAAATGTGCTATTTGGAGTTATATCTGTCATACGACTATTAAGATACCTCAATATTTTTATTGTAGCTATTATTAGTCTAAATTTGTGTCCTTACTATAACAATCCTAAATGATTTGTAAGAGAATTCACCCTCTGGCTAACGTCGTCCCCCAAAGTATCGGCGAGATGACAAGGGTTTTACAATTATCTCAAATTCTCCCGCATGATTTAGGACTGCTATATGTGCAATCATAAAAATTAATTTACATCTGAGTTAAACGGAAATTTTATTTTTTACTATTTTGCTGAAACTATTTATCTGTAAAACTTTCAGCATCAGAAAGCCAAATTTTTCTCACTCCTATACTAGACTTGGGTTTAGTTTACATACTATAATACACTAAGTCGATAGGAATAGTGGGTTTTTATGGAAAGCATCCAAAATGTCAGTCAAGAGTTAAATGTAACAGGAGACAAAGCCCTAGAGGATTTGCAACAATCGACTCCAGAAGAGTTAAAAAAAGACATTTTTAAAAAACTCAGAGGTGGATTTTTTCTGGTACTAGGATATTTATTGTCACCATTATGTTGGTGGAATGACCTATTATTCAATCTGCCGATAGCTTATGGTTTTGGGTATATATGTAGTTTACTTTCCCCAAAATTACTTCTACCTTGTTCAATTATAGGATATTGGCTCTCTAATATTGTGGGAATTCTCTTGATGCAATTTGGTTCTAAGGACATTTTTCAAAAAGAACCTCAAGAGCATAACCTCAAAAAAGAATTATTCACGGGTTTAATTTCTTCAACAGCTTATACTCTCTTGATTATACTATTGATCCAGTTGAAGATCCTCGATTCTCCAATTTTATTTGCCAACGGTTAATTTAGTTGATTGCGTTTCTATAGAACAAAAAGATCCCCGACTTCTTGAAGAAGTTTGGGATCTGATCTTCTCAGTAGAGAGCAAATAATTACACAATAAGATCAATTTTAATCAAATTTTAAAAATTCACTTAAATTTAATAGTTTTGGAGCCTCCTTACTTACGATTAATGGTAGCTTACCATTCCATTTTTCTATTGCTTGCCTTTGTAGTATTTCTGGAGTTAAACCATCACGTAATAATCTATGTGCTTCAGCCTCTCCTTTGGCTAAATTAACTTTTGCTTCAGCCTCTTTTGTTGCTCTGAGTGCGATAAACTCTGCTCGTTTTGCTTCTTGTTCCGCAATCTGCTTCGCTTCTACCGCCTCACCAAATCGTTCTGAAAAATGGACATGAACTAGAGAAATATCATCAACTGCAACGTGATAGTTACCTAGCCGTGTAGACAACGCATCATCTACTGCACCTTTTACTTCTCCTCGCTTAGTAATAATTTCTTCAGCAGTATACTTTGCTATTACTGCTTTTAATACTTCTTCAACGGCTGGGTTAATAATCCGCATGACTACAGCTTGTTCATCTCCAATTTCTTGAAAAATGACATTTGCTTCCTGGGGGATAATATGCCAATTTAGAGCTACGTCGGCGAAAACATTTTGTAAATCTTTGGAAGAAGCTTCAGCCGAAATTTCCTGTTTTTGGACTCGAATACTCAACTTTTTCACAGTATTGACTACAGGAATAATTAAGTGAAGTCCTTCTCCTAATATCTGGTTTTGCACTTCGCCAAATTTCATTAATACACCCCGTTCTCCTGCATTTACGATCACACAAGGTGTGAGAAAGAGAGTTATCAGGAACAAAAGAGCAGTCAATTTACCTGCACTGTTAAAAGTTTTATTTTTTATCATCTGTGTAAAACATGTATGCGTCTGGCACAGAGACACATATTTAGGAGTTGTAAGCTTCTTGCCGTTATGCTCTTATAACTTTGGCTCTAAGTCAATTTTCATATCACTCTAGACATGTGAAAAATAAGTAGTAAATTCCTCAATGATAGGTTAATGTTTTCAACATACAAGTATATAGGTAAGCAGCCAATGTGTACTTTACTACCCAGACTTGGAGATAGTGAAGGCTAATGTAGCTTTATTTTTACCTAAATCACTGTAATGATATCGAAAAACCGTAGTATTTGAAAAGGTAAGTTTGCCTCACAATCTTAAAAATTAGGAAACTTGCCCAAGGATGGAGAATATAATCATTGAGGAAATTTGACAGGAAGCAATGCAAGCAGCAATGACAGTTTTTGAAGGCTATACGCGACAGCATCTTTACCAGAAATGGATGGAGAGGCAATGCTTGCAACCGAGTATTATATTTAGCTGATATTTTTTGCCAAACTCATCAGCTGCTTATCCAAGTCGATGAGGTAATCTCTACCGTAAGTTCCATTCTCTAAGCCTGTGACAAGATGATTGGGAATGTCTTGTGTAATTTCTTCGCTACAAGAACCAGCAGCCAGGGCGATCGCAGCTACTGTATCCACATCTCCTGTAAAAGCGATACAATCTTGTAAAAGTTCGCTCATCCTGTCATTTCGCATCACGGCAGTAATCGCGGCTCTGACGCTCATCCAACCTTTAGATTTGACTTTACCTTCCCAAGGTTTAGCCCATTCCCCAGATACATAACCTTGGAGAAACTCTCCTAATTTGCGTTTTGCTCCCAGTTGGTAGATAAAATAATGTGACATCAAAGCAGCGGCAACAGCAGCATTGATTCCATCAGGTGTATTGTGGGTAATTGCCGCTTGAATTGTTACCGCCTCAATGACTTTTTCTGGTGTGGGATAGATGCCAATGGGTGCTGCACGCATTGCACCCCCGCTTTTATCACTATCAGGGTTAATTTTGGTTAAAAATTCTTCCCCATTCTGAATTTCTAGCAGAAAATGGTGGAAGTTTCGAGAATAACCTTCTCTCTCATCGCGTTTAAAAGCTCTAACAAAGCTATTGGCTAAAACTTCTGGTGTCCACGGTGCTTGAGCAACAATCACTTCCGCAATGGCAATGCTCATCTGGGTGTCATCGGTATAGCTGCCAGGGATGAGTCGAAAACGGGGATGTTCGACGTATCGACTCAAATCGTTGTTAACGATCATCTCATCAGCATATTCAAAGCCTGCACCGTAGGCATCTGCAATCGCTAACTCTAGCAGCATAAGGGTATTAAACTAAAAACGGACGCGCCAGAAAGAAGCTAGCAATTGATTTAGCATCTACCGCCTCTCCTTCCAGAATAGCTTTCTCTAATTCTTCGGGAGTCAAAAACACAGTTTCGATATCCTCGTCTCCATCTTGTGCTGGTGGTGTCTCTAGCTTTTCCAAATCTCGCGCCAGAAAAGCATAGATAATTTCATCAGAATAACCAGGTGCTAGAAAAAATTCGCCTAATTTATCCCATTTTTGGGCACTATAGCCTGTTTCTTCTTCGATTTCGCGCTGTATTGTCTCTAAAGGTTCTTCATTTGCTTCCACAGTTCCTGCCGGAAATTCTAATATCCGTCCCTGAATCGCAAAACGATACTGGCGCACCAGCACAAGTTTGCCCTCTGGTGTCACAGGTACTGCTAAAGCACCACCAGGGTGACGAACACATTCCCATTCTCCCTCCGCTTTATTAGGCAAACGCAAGCGATTGACTTCAAAATCAAACTTACGTCCTTTATAAAACAGGCGTTGTTTTAGCAGTTGTGGTAATTCTCTACCTAATGGCATAGTAAAATCTGATTATCTGTTAAGTACAGAGGTGATATCAGTCTTTTCTGTGTTTTAAAGATGGTAATTTTAATTGCCCATCGATAAATGTACATCAGAACAGTCTACCTCTTTCAGCAGTTCTTTAATAACACACCCGGATACTGGTTCTATCCAATCGGGGGCAATTTCTGCCAGTGGTACTAACACAAAGGCCCGATCCCGCATTCGTGGATGAGGAATCTGGAGATTTGGTGTATCTACAATAAAGTCATCAAATAATAACAAATCTAAATCTAGAGTTCGTGGCCCCCAGCGTTCTTGACGCACACGCCCAAATTGTTGTTCAATTCCTAACAAAATTTCTAATAACTGCTGGGGTAGCATCTCTACCTGCAATGTCACACAGCCATTTAGATAATCTGGCTGTGGTGGCCCCACAGCTTTAGTTTTGTACCACCTGGATTTAGCTTCTAAGAGAATACCTGGGGTTTGGGCTAAACTTTTGATAGCTGCTTCTAAAATTGTTTGGGAATCGCCGATATTACTACCAAGGGCAACGGCGCTTCGTCTGGGCTTTATTGCTGCGTAACCAGCCGCAGCCATCGCAATCTCATTAATTAAGCCTTTTTCGGGCTGTCTGTATGGATACTTCGCTTTACTTGTTCCAAAAAATGCCAACAGTTTGCGTATTCCAATAGCTATCAAAAATGACCAGAAGTTTACAAAACTAAATTAACCAAATCTAAAAAACATTATTTTATGGTGAATTTAGTTAATTATTTATAGGATATTATACTAACACAATGGTGGTGTGCTAACCCCAAAGCTGATTGATGGTGGTTATTATAGTTACTACTTTGAGCGAGGAACTGACGTGGGGAAGCTTACCTCCTGGTTCAAGCGAAGACCAACTAACTTGAGTGACTCTGGACAAGGAGGAACAAATGAGAGCTTACCACGAGCATATATGGCACAGGCGAGGCAGTTACTGA
Source organism: Nostoc sp. FACHB-133 (assembly GCF_014698055.1). Classification (NCBI taxonomy): domain Bacteria; kingdom Bacillati; phylum Cyanobacteriota; class Cyanophyceae; order Nostocales; family Nostocaceae; genus Nostoc; species Nostoc sp. FACHB-133. The sequence goes on along the minus strand of NZ_JACJSH010000045.1, from coordinate 42,014 downwards.
GCAAATGAAAATTTTACCATCTAGGATGAAGACCAATCAGGCAACTGGCGGTAAACCACTCTATCGTCGCTTATGGTTTTGGGCAGGCTTGGGTGTAGGTGGTGGGATAGTTGCCTTGATCTATGGCATCAGTCTAATAGACCGCACTTTGCCAGATCAGGCCGAGTTAAATGCCGTGCTGAGAGAGCAAACACTGACGATCAAAGCCTCTGATGGAACTATATTACAACAACAAGGTGAAGCAACTAGAGAACAGTTAAAACTGGAACAAATACCAGATAATTTAAAAAAAGCTTTCATCGCCTCAGAAGATAGAAGATTTAGGCAACACAACGGATTTGACCCACAAGGGATTGTTAGGGCGGGTTTGAATAATTTGCGATCGCAAGGTGTGGTAGAAGGTGGTAGCACCATCACCCAACAGTTAACGCGGATTCTCTTTTTGAAACAAGAACAGACAATCTGGCGCAAACTCAAGGAAGTCCGCCTAGCACAAAAAATGGAGCATGAATTAACCAAAGATCAGATTCTAGAGCGTTACCTGAATCTGGTTTATTTGGGAGGTGGAGCTTATGGTGTGGCAGATGCCGCCTGGGTATACTTTAGTAAATCGCCAGACCAGCTTACTCTTGCGGAAATGGCAACGATCGCAGGATTAGCCCCCGCTCCTAGCTTATACGCCCCAGACAAAAATCCCGAAGCGGCAATCCGGCGAAGAAATCTGGTATTGCAACGGATGCAAGAGGATGGAGTGATTACACCAGAGCAAAGGCAAGCAGCACTCCAAGAGCCACTAACCCTTAAAAACAGTTTACCCAAGCGAGTACAAGTAGAATCACCCTACTTTACCAGCTACATCCAAAAAGAATTGCCGAAGTACGTTCCTGCTAAGGTGCTGGCAAGTGAGGGATTAGTAGTGGAAACCACGCTGAATCCGACTTGGCAGAAAGTGGCAGAAGAGGCGGTTGCCAAAACACTGCGAAATCAAGGACGCTGGGAGAACTTTAAACAAGCAGCAATGGTTGCCATTGACCCCCGGAGCGGTGAAATTAAGGCAATGGTTGGGGGAAAAGACTTTGGTAAAAACCAGTTTAATCGAGTTACCCAGGCACAACGGCAACCAGGATCGACATTTAAAGGGTTTGTATATGCCACTGCGATCGCTAGTGGTAAAAGCCCTTACGATAGCTACGAGGATGCACCCTTTGTAGTAGACGGCTACGAACCAAAAAACTATAGTGAAAGATTTCGGGGTTCAATGAACATCCGAGATGCCCTCACCCGCTCTATTAATATAATTGCGGTGAAGGTGTTGATTGATGTCGGATTTACACCAACAATTAAACTTGCCCATGATATGGGCATAAAATCTGAACTCAAGCCCACCTACTCCTTGGCTCTCGGCTCAAATGAAGTAAATCTACTGGAGTTGACCAGCGCTTATGGCAGTTTTGCGACTCAGGGATTACACACAGAACCTCATGGTATTACCCGCATCCTCAATCGCCAAGGTAAGGTAATCTGGTCAGCTAATTTTAAATCTAAACGCGCCCTTGACGCTGACAGTGCCGCCATCATGACTTGGATGCTACGTAACGTCGTAGAAGAGGGGACTGGTGCTGCTGCCCAATTAGGTGAGAGACCAGTTGCTGGCAAGACAGGTACTTCCGATGAAGCCCGCGATTTATGGTTTATTGGCTACATCCCCCAAATGGTGACAGGGGTATGGCTAGGTAATGATGATAACCGCCCCACTTATGGCAGCAGTGGCAGCGCCGCTTACACCTGGCACGAATTTATGGAGAAAGCGGCAGAGGGGATGCCTGTCGAAAAGTTTCCCAAACGGCCAAAGTTAGAAGGTCGCAAAGGTACAATCAAAGCCCAGTCCATCAAGCCCAAACAAGTGCTGAATCGTTCTATTTCCTCTAATGATGACTCAGAAGGAGAAAGTGCTAGAAATTCTGAGGAGAGTGGTTCATCAAGGAGACGTAGGAGAAGGAGCTATTCTCAAGAAGAACAGTCAAACTATACCCCAAGACGGAGAAGGCGCGATCGCAGCGAAGAATCAAATTCTAGTAACTCTTCTTCCGAATCATCTACTTCCCGGCGGCGCTCTAGAAGAGTAGAATCTGACTCTCCCTCACCTCCCAGAACTCGCCGTTCTTCCTCTCCTGACAATAATTCCGGTTCTTCATCGCCACAACCATCTTGGCGCGAAAGACTTAGACCTTCTAATTAATGAAGAGTGGGAATTGGGAATTGGGCATTGGGCATTGGGCATTGGGCAAAACAGTTCCGTTAGCGGATAGCTAAGGTTTAGCCCGTGAAGAGTTAGGAGTTACGAATTCTCCCCCTTGCCCCTGCCCCCTGCCCCTCTGCCCTTTTCTCTGCAATATGAAGTTGCTCAAACTAAACTAGGGGAGGATGTTAAGTGATACGCTCATTCTATAGTGTGTCAAGTAGTGTTACTTAACATTGGAGAATATACTCATGCATATATTGATGCAGGCAGCCGATTCAGTTGCAACAGGTGGTGGTCATTTTCCCTTTGCTTTCACCTTGGTGTATGTCGTTGGTTTTATTGCTGCTGTAAGCATTGGTTCAATAGCTTGGTACAACTCGAAACGCCCCGCAGGTTGGGAAAGCAAAGAGCGTCCTGATTTTGTGCCTAAAGTTGATAAAGAAGAAACTCCGGGTGTGGGGAAACCGAAGTCATAATTTAGTCATTAGTGAGCCAGCGCGGTCTTGGGGGTTTCCCCCATGAGTGACTGGCGTTCGCCCTTGGCGTGCCGGAGGCATCACCCGTGAGAGTCATTAGTCATTAGACTATGAACTTTTGACTATGATTAGGTTTGTACGTCAACCCAACGACGGTAAAGCTTTTGAATTTGTTTGAGAAGTTTAGTCTGAATCGGTTGAGTTGAATCATTTGGCTTCGCTATATCTTGTAATTCTGTCAAGAGTCTAGCTTCTTCGACGGCGACTTCGCCATCGCTATAAATTAAGCCACTGATGGCTTCAATCAGATTTTCACAATCTTCAAGGCTGGGGCGATCGCCTAAATACTCCCGCACCCAGTCATAACATTCTTTTGGCTGTACAGGAACTAATTCGTATAGCCAAGGCTTAATTTCTGGATCGTTAGCCAAACCTTTTGCTTGAGCTATTTCGCGGAGATATTGCCGTTCTTCTGGCTGGATTCTGCCATCAATCCAGGCTGCTCCAATCAGGATTTTAACTAAGTTTTTGACATTGGAAGGGGTAACCATTGCTGCCTCCTCTGGTAGATTCAGGCCACCATCAAATCGTACAATCCCAAACAGTATTCACTCGGAATTATTGGTTTTTCTTAAGCGAACCATAAAAAAGCCATCCATGTCCTGTCGGTGGGGCCAGACTTTAAACCAACCTTGAGGGGTGCTATATGCAGAAGCAGCCAACTCAATGACCTTTGGAGGCTCAATTTGCCAATGAGGAGACTCAGCTAAAAATGCCGAAATCACTTCTTCGTTTTCTGCTGGATGCAATGTACAGGTGGCATAAACTAGTACACCACCAGCTTTGACAAAAGTTGATGTATGTGTTAACAATTCTTTTTGCAGCACCGAAAGTTCCAGGACAGATTCTGGTGTCTGTCGCCAACGAGCATCAGCATGACGGTGCATGGTTCCTAACCCGGAACATGGAGCATCTAATAATACGCGGTCTGCGGTGTTTTGAAATTGGTTAGAATGGCGGCTGTCGCCAGTGTAAATTTGGATAGATTGTAAATTTAGGCGTTGAGAATTTTCTTGAAGTTTGCGAAGACGAGAAGCAGTGCGATCGCAAGCCCAAATTTTCCCGCTATCTGCCATCAATTCAGCAATGTGGGTTGTTTTACCCCCTGGTGCAGCACAGGCATCAATTACCACCTCACCTGGTTGGGGGTCGAGCAAATGACTTACCAATTGGGCACTAGCATCTTGTACAGTCCACCAACCTTCTTTAAAACCAGGTAGTTTTTGAATTGATCCAGTATTACCCATGAATCTTAAAGCTTGGGGTAAATCAGGAATCCGTCTTACCAAAAGACCAACAGATTGCAAAGCCGCCTCAACTTCTTCGATTGAAATGCAAAGTGGGTTGATACGCAAGTCAATTGTTGGTGATTGGTTCATCCATTCACACAGTTGTTCTGTCTCGGTCAAACCCAGTTGTTCTAACCAGATTTGAATAATCCAGTCAGGAAAACTATGTAAAATACCCAAGCGTTCCACTGGGTTTTCTGGAAGTTGTAACGGATCAAAATAGGGAACTGGGCATTGGGAACTGGGAATTGGGGACTGGGGATTGATTATTTGCCTTGTCCCCTTGTCCCCTTGTCCTCTTGTCTCCCCTGTCTCCCTGCTCCTCTGCTCCCCTGCTCCCTTGCTCCTCTGCTCCTCTGTCCCTCTGCTCCTCTGTCCCTCTGCTTTTCTAAGATACTGGCGTAATAGACCGTTAACAAAACCCGTAAGTCCAGAAAAACCGTTTTCTTTAGCGAGTTGGACGGTGGTATTAACAGCAGCAGAGGCGGGAATACGCTCTTGATAGCGCAGCTGGTAGAAACCCAAGTGTAAGATGGTGCGGAGGTCTTGTGGTTGTTGGTGAGATTTCTTTTTGGCGAATTGATCTATGAGAGTATCAAGAGTGCGCTGCCTTCTGACGCTCCCATAAACCAATTCTGTCACCAAGCGGCGATCGTGATCGGGCAAATTAACTTTTTGCAGTACTCTATCTAGGGCAACATCAGCATAAGCCCCCTTATGAACATCTCGCAGAGTGATAAAAGCTAGTTGACGGGGGTTTGTCATGGAAACATGAATCAGGAGTCAGGAGGCTTTTGTATTCTAACTCCCAACTCTTTACGAATTACGAATTATTGCATATACGGGTCTACACTAGCGATTTCAAACTCACATGCTCTAGAAACCTGTTCTGCTGGTAATTTACCAAAGCTGATTAATGGCAAATAAGTGGGGTTTGCCATCAGTTCTTTCGCCAATAAGAACCCAGTAATTGTCCAAGTTTGATATTTCCTAGCTTGTTTCCCAATCAGTCGCCCTTTCTTACCGTCATAATATTCTGGCCATTGATCTGTACTGAGCCGTCCTTGGGCAGTTTGAATAGCCTTTTGTGCAAGACTTATTTTGTTAGTTTTCACAGCCGCGGCTGCCAACATCCACATTAAAACTGGCCAACTACCAGCATTATGATACGACCAAGGGATATTTTTGGGGTCACATCCAGTTACAATTCTGTATTCTTCATGTTCTAAAGCTGGGAAACAAATTTTCATTGGCATATCTCCCACCAAATCATCCCATCGATCCTCAATGAGAGTCATAATTGCTTGTGACTGTTCTTCGGTGGCTAAGTCTGAAATAATCGCCATTAAGTTTCCGAGTGAAAAGAAGCGAGTATCTAGCTGCGACGGCCCGACATTACCCGCTAGATAGCCACCTTTTTTTGGCAACCACTTATCTAATTCATAATAGGGAACAGAATCTACATATATGTTGAACAGATTCACAGCACCTTTACCATATTCTTCACTTTTGAAGCGATAAATTTCATTCAGGCGATTAATATCTATCCAATAATGCTGGCGAATATGAGCGCATAAAAGAGGCAACCTGTTATCAATGGCTGCAACAATATCGGAATTCCCTTGACAAATTAGCAGTTCACGAGATGCACGCAATGCCGTGTAAAAAAGAACTTGCAATTCTAAAGGATGCCCATAAATGCCCATACGACGGTCAATCATACAAGCACCATCTGGAACCAATAGCGTTGGGTACATATCAAAGCGATTCGCCAAGCAGATTTCCATAATTAACCTGATGCCATTTTGGAATTCAGGTTGATAAGCCAGAGAAAAATCTTCAGTGGCGACGACATAGGCACGTAACAAAATAATCCACCATAGGCAAGAATCAACAGGTGTAACTCTAGCGATCGCATGTTCGCCAAAGTCTGCTTCTAGATATTCTTGCCCATTGTCTGATACAACTTTGAAGCTAGCTGGTATTAATCCTCGTCCAGGCTTATAGGCATCTAATGCCTTTTCTTTAGGCTGTAACTTTAAGGTTTCTTCTAAGAAATTACGAACAATATCTGTTCTACCTTTGATCAGAAAAATCAGAGCTGAAGAGACAAAATCCCGAACAAAGCACTGGTCATAATTGAGAGCCTCTACAGATGCATCATAAGCGGCTACAGTACCAACGGGGCGGCCTTGATAATAGAGAATTGATTTTTCTAGTGTTAGCCACGCTTCTTCCACTTCTTTCAAATTTTCAGTAGTTTCCAATTCGTTTAGGTGCATCGCCAGAATAACTCCATTCGGGTTGTGAATTTGTGGTAGATGCGTCTTCATTCCTTATTTTTGCTATTCTCAGCATAACAAAAAGGATTATTTGAATAGCATAATTTGGAGAAAGTTAATCAACTAACAAGAAATAAATCTGCTGAAATTTTTACAGCATTATTATTAGTTAATTGCCCTATAATCGATTACTGCATTGGTGAATTATAGTTGTTTTTATTCACCCAGAGTAGTAATATAATTCTTCAAACAGTCACACAAGATATATTTTTAGATTATTTATTGTTCTGTTTCATGTCCAGAAGCTTTGCTTTACCAAACAAAAATATATCTTCAGCGCTGCTTATGGTTTGTGTGAAGTTAAAACTGGTTGCAGTATATTTACTTGAGCAGAATTAGTTTTTGACACTAAGAGGTCAGATTATTCCCCTATAGAATAATAATTTATAACTTTTTTTCAGAATATGCAAGATGAATTCTTGAAAAATTTCAAATGTCAATACTTCTGAAGGGTTAAATTTTTTACCCCACTGGCAGATGACATGAGGTGTTTATAAAAGTATGTCTAAGAATAGTAATTAAGTCTCACAGAGAGGTGTAAAGACACGGAGTAGCTTGGCTCGTTGATTAAATAATCTCAGCATCTTTAGACCTGAAAGTATCAAAAGCTTGATTAATTGCTTGCATTAAAGGTTTTGCGATGCAGAACTGTTGATATCAAAATGATATTGTCTTGCTAATCGACGATACGCAAGTTTAACAAAGTTGACATTATCACTCTGATTTAGTCCTAATATTTCCCACCATTGTTCCCAAGTTTTTAAATCCCAAAGCCTAATAGTCTGATCGGCGCTTTAATCTCACAACCAATACGTAGCAAAGCAGCTAGGACACGCTTTGCCTTTGTGCTAGACCACTCACTCATGCTGCGACAAATGAAACGCTGACTAACTCTAGAGTTACTTCTCCGTGTTCCAGCTTATCTGCTAACACACGCAGAGCTAATGCTTGAACTCTAGCAACTGCTTCTTCTGGTGTCTGACCGTAAGCCAGTACACCAGGAAAACCAATCACTTCAGCCAGAAAGCGTCCATCTTCTTCTTGTTCAATCTCTATCGTGAAGTTCATAGGTAAGGCAGTGATTGTAATAAAAGCGATTCCTGGATAAAACAAAAAATTTATATGACCTCAATTGATTCTAGCAGGCACAAAAAAGCCAGAGCCTTAAAACCTAGCAGCCACCGCCCTACGAAAGAACTCTGTAGCAAATGTGGACTATGCAATACATACTATATTCGCTATGTCAGGTAAGCTTGCGCTTTTGTTAATAAGCAAATAGGCGAACTTGAAGAAGAAACTCACACGCGATCAAAAAAAGCTAACCAAGCAAATTCTTCCAAAGAAATATCAATAATATTTTGGTGTGATGCCTACGGCGGTAAACTAAGCACTTTCCATAACACGAGAATTTTGTGGAATCGATGAGTATCAATCACTTACTTCATATCACATCAACTAGAAACCTTCCATTCCATTATCCAAACTCAAGATACTCAATAATGGTTCCATCAGGATGCATCGCTCGCATATTCGCTCCAGTGGTAACTTTGTTCGGTTCCGCCAGAATCACAGCACCCTGCTGAATAAGTGCTTCTTTAAAATCATTGAGTGAGTCCACAAGAAATGTTGCGTGTGTACTCTTGAATGGAGAGAGTGCTTCTGCCGAACCAGCAATTAAAAGAATAGAACCCACACTTGCAAGTTCTAACTCGGCCTCGGAATATTGAAACCACAACCAACATTTTTCTGTAAAAAGGTTTTCATAGAAAGCGATCGCCTCATCCAAGTCTACCGGACTAAGATAGACTCTGGTTAATACTTTAAGAATTTGCATTGCAAACTGTCTATTAGGCAGCTAATGGATTTTATTTTGCTTACTTAGCAATCATAGTTAACTAAGATTGATCAAGAAATAGTCTATCTTCAACTTGAAAAGGTCTTTAATCCTCTGTTCATCTAGCTCTTGATAATGTTGTTCGCAGTCAATCAAAATACATTTCATTTCTACTCCTTTAGCCCCACATAAGTCATCTGTATAGCTATAACCAATATATATACATAGATTTTGCAACAGTACCTAGTTTTAGGAGTATGTCAGAGAAAATAGTAGGAAGATGTTTTCTGATGCCATCTTGAATTAATGTCTCTACAAGAAAAAATACGTCTGATATTCCCATAGTATTTAATTAGTAATACATCGGGTGTAGTTTAAATAATTACAGATTCTGAATTACGAATTGTTTCAAATTTTTTTCCCTGTGCGTAGATAAAATAATTATCTGTCACTTTTACCTCAGCCTGAAAGCCTGCTTTTTTTTAGCTTATCCTTAAGTTCATCTGGCTGATAAAAAATTTTGACAATCTGAAATTCTTGACCATCATTTAATTTACGGGTTTTATATATGTTTCCGTCGTCTTCAAGGATATGATTGTTAGCTGTGGATGTCGGTTCAAAGGAAGAGTCAATGATAAATACTTCCCCACCAAGGCGAACAGATTGGTAGACTTTCGTCAAAAAAGAATCGAGTAATTTTGGTGGCACATGAGATAGCCAAAAGGCGAAGAACACTAAATCATATTCAGTGTCGGGTTGCCAAGTAAATAAATCAATTAGGTGATATTTAACACTCAGTAAATTCAACTTCGAGCGATTAATTGCAATCATTTCTTCAGAGGCATCGATCGCAGTAATCTTTTTACCGATCCTTAAAAGCTCCTGCGTCCAGATACCTGTTCCAGATGCTAACTCCAAAATATCATCCATCAAACCAATTTGGTGTAATGTATTTTTTATCACAGCTACTTCATTAAACCAGCGCTGGTTGATTTCGGGACTGCGATCGTAGCGTCCTTTCCTATAGAACCACTCATCATATTCATTGGTTCTAGCACGATAGTACTCAATCTGTTGTTGAAGAATATTATCTGTCATCGCGTCCTTTCTGATCCGATTGAATTTATATTTGACATTGCTATGACTTTCAGTAAGATTTTTTCTTCAATGAATAAACTTGCATTTCATCTGTAATTATGTGATATTTTTATCATTACATAATAATACGGTGAATCAATAAACTTATCGTAGATTCACCGTTAAGTAGCTGAAATCTGATATTTATTTACCCCTGAAAGCAGAATGAAGATGTTTACTAAGTTCTCTTCAAGTCGATTTTTGGGTATGGCTTTTGCATTCCTTCAAAGGTTCAAACAGCAAAGAATCCACACCTTTTCCCTATTATTTGCATTAGGACTTAGCTTAAGTTTGGCTATCTCTGCTTGCTCTCCAAGCGCAAGTAACAATGGAACAACTCAAATCGCTAGCCCCAGCGCTGTAGCTAGCGGTACTACAATTCGTATAGGCTACCAGAAAGCGTCAACTGTCCTCTATGCACTGAAAGCGAGAGGAGAATTAGAAAAAGCCTTTGCAACTTCAGGATCTTCCGTAACTTGGTCAGAATTTCCGGCTGGGCCTCCAATGCTAGAAGCATTGAATGCAGGTAGCATTGATTTTGGCTATACCGGAGAATCACCACCAATATTTGCCCAAGCTGGGGCTATTCCTCTAGTTTATGTTGCCTATGATCCTTGGAGTCCGAAAGCCGAAGCCATCGTAGTACCCAAGGATTCACCTATTAAAAGTGTGGCTGAACTCAAGGGTAAAAAAGTTGCTTTTGCCAAAGGTTCTAATGCTAACTACCTATTGGTAAAAGCGCTCGAAAAAGCAGGGGTACAGTACAGTGACATCCAAGCAGCAACTCTCCCACCCGCCGATGCTCGTGCTGCCTTTGAAGGAAAAAAGGTTGATGCTTGGGAAATTTGGGACCCATATTTAGCCGCAGCAGAAGCAGCAACAGGCGCACGCATTTTAGCAGACGCAACGGAATTAGCTCCCAATCGTGGTTATTATCTAGCTGCAAAATCTTTTGTTGATGCCAAGCCTGATGTTTTGAAAATAGTTTTGGATAGGGTGAAGAAAGTTAGTGACTGGGCAAAAAATAATCCTACTGAAGTTGCTAAACTTCTTTCCCCTGCTTTGGGTATAGATGCTCCTGTGTTGGAAATAGCAGAAAAGCGACATGAATATGATGTACTTCCGCTCACAGATGAAGTGATTACTAAACAACAAGAGATTGCAGATGCCTTCTACAAAATTAAGTTGATCCCGAAAGAAATCAAAGTTAAAGAAATTGTTTGGCCATGAAAAGTGAATAATTAATGAAGAATGATTTTTGAATTCCGAATAATGTTACAAGTTAACATAACACGTTTAAAAGTTATTATGCCTTTGTTAAATTCCAAAAATATATTTTTCGGTAAGCTTAATAGCCTAAATTTAAGTACTAACCAGTTAAGTTCGTTAGTTATATTTGGTATATTATTCTCTCTGGGAACTAGTATTGGTGTAGCGCAAGTCAGAACAACACCTAAACCGGAATTCACACTGCAACTTTTACATACTTCCGACCAAGAAGCAGGTGTTCCAGCACTGAAGGATGCACCAAACTTTTCGGCAGTGTTGAATGCACTCAAAAATCAGGATGCTAATCGTGACGGTGAGCCTGATTATCCTAATACCTTAATCCTTTCATCTGGAGATGCCTATATTCCCAGTCCCTTCTTATTTGCTAGTGATCCAGTTTTTGGTGGACAGGGAAGAGGAGATATTTTAATTTTAAATGCTCTAGGGTTTGATGCGATCGCCTTTGGTAATCACGAATTTGACTTAGGTACGGGTGTTGTTGCCGATTTACTCGGTGCTAAAAAAGATTACCCAGGTACAAATTTCCCTTATCTCAGCACAAATCTAGACTTCAGCACTGATAAAGACCTGGCAAAATTAGTTACTGCTGATGGACAAGAGGCAAGTAAAATTCCTAATAAAATTGCCCGTAGTACCATCATTACCCTCAATGGTGAAAAGATTGGTGTAATTGGCGCGACAACTCCCACTCTGCGGACGATTTCTTCTCCCGGTAATGTGACTGTGTTGCCTAAAGAATTTAACAATCGTAATGCCGCAGACATCGCCGCCTTAGCTGCTGAAATTCAAACTTCTGTCGATGCGCTGCTGACAAAAAACCCAGATATTAATAAAGTTATTCTGTTGGCGCACATGCAGCAAATTGCTATTGAGCAAAAGCTAGCAAAATTACTCAAAGGAGTAGATATCGTTGTTGCTGGTGGTTCTAATACCTTACTAGCCGACAAAACAGACCGTCTACGAGTCGGTGATAAATCTGCTGGAACTTATCCAATCCTCACAAAAGCAGCAGATGGTAATCCGATAGCCGTAGTTAATACCGATGGAAACTATCGTTATGTTGGTCGTCTAGTAGTTAACTTTGATGCCAATGGAGTGATTATTCCGTTTAGTATTGACTCCAAAATCAGTGGTGCTTATGCGACTGATTCTAAAGGTGTAGCAACTGTCGGCGGGAAACCCGATCCTAAAATTGTCGCCATTACAGAGGCACTTCAAAAAGTGATTATTGCCCAAGATGGTAAAATTTTTGGGAAAACCAACGTCTTCCTCAATGGCTGGCGCGGTGATGTCCGCACACAAGAAACCAATTTAGGGAATTTGACAGCCGAAGCTAATTTAGCGATCGCTAAACGATACGATCCTAAAACAGTCATTTCCATCAAAAATGGCGGTGGTATCCGTGACAATATCGGTATCTACACCTTTCCCCCTGGTTCGACTCGCTCACAAGATGTTATCAAACTACCACCTCAAGCAAATCCTGTAGCAGGTAAGAAAGCAAAAGAAATTTCCCAACTTGATATCACCAATGCGCTACGATTCAACAATGGCTTGACTTTAGTTACTCTGAGTGCAAAAGAACTACTAGCGGTCATTGAACATAGCGTAGCAGCGATCGCACCCAGCGCTACCCCTGGCAGTTTTCCCCAAGTAGCGGGATTAACCTTTAGCTTTGACCCAGATTTGCCAGCAGGTAAGCGCGTCAAATCCCTTGCTATCAAGGATGAGAAGGGCAAAATTATTGATGTAGTAGTTAAAAATGCCGAGTTAGTGGGTGATCCTCATCGGATCTTCCGCACTGTTACCCTCAATTTCCTTGCAACTGGTGGCGATGGCTATCCTTTTCCGAAAACAGAACGGGTTGATTTGATATCAAAAGATGCTGATAAGAACAAACGCACAGGTTTAGCCACCTTTGCTGCTGATGGTTCCGAGCAAGATACATTAGCCGAATATCTAGCTGCTAACTTTAAGCAGATTCCCTTTTCTCAAGGGGATGTGCCACCCGCAGAAGATACTCGCATTCAAAATCTCAAATTGCGTAAAGATGTGGTGTTATCAAATTAATTATTTGTGCCTACTTACTTAAAGATGTATAAGTTTGCCCCGGCTTGGGAGAACGAGCAAATAGTATTTGGTGCTGCGCGACCTGGATACACTAACAATAAGGTTCAGGATTGGATAGAATTCATGAAGTGCCAAGATATTAAGCGAGTTTGTTGCCTTCTTCCCAATCAACAGCTAGCTTATTATTCTAATCTTCTGGATAGCTACAAACAGGAATTTGGTAATCAGCTAGTATGTTGGGCACCAATTGTAGATTTACATCTATCTGATTTAGAAACCCTCACACAAAAAATACTTCCTTTCTTAATAGAAGCAGATAAACAAAATGAGAAAGTCGTTGTACATTGTTCTGGTGGAGTTGGACGTACTGGACATGTATTAGCGGCATGGCTAGTTAGTGTCCGAGGATTATCAAATCAAGCTGCAATCGCTGCTGTCAAGAAAACAGGTAGAAATCCTTATGAAGCTGCATTAGCTGCTGTATTTATAGGTAGAAATCCGTTGAAAGTTGTAAAAGAACTTGAATTGCTTCTAAATGATTGCCGTCTAGCAATACATAAAGTTTTTTGATTTTGCTATCAACCTGTTTAATCAGTCTCTTGGCGAGGTAAATTCTATGGCAATGGTTTTAGATAAAGTAGTTCCTTTTGGGAGATCAATGGATGAATATATAAAAATATTCAATTTAACAGACGCAGATTTAAATAAAAAAATCCTTGGAATTGGGGATGGCCCGGCAAGCTTTAATGCAGAAATGACACGTCAGGGTAAAAGTGTAGTTTCTGTTGATCCACTATACCAATTTTCTGGTGATGAGATATTGCAACGATTTAATGAAGTGGTAGATAACATTATTAGCCAAGTCAAGGCTACATCGAAAGATTGGGTATGGAGCTATCATAAATCTCCAGATGATTTGCGACACAATCGAGTCAAAGTTATTAAAGAATTTCTCTCTGATTATGAAAATGGCAAAAAAAGCAACAGATATATAGTTGATGAATTTCCAAAATTAGAATTTAAAGATCAAGAGTTTGATATAGCCCTGTGTTCACATTTATTGTTTTTATATTCAGACCATCTAGATTACAACTTTCACCTAAATTCTGTAGGCGAGATGCTACGTATTGCTAAAGAAATCAGAATATTTCCCCTGATAACTTTAATGTGGAAACATTCTCAACATTTAGATGAAATAGTAAAATATTACACTTCAATGGGTTACAAGATCGATATTGAAAATGTTGAATATGAGCTACAGCCTGGTGGAAATAAAATGTTGAAGATAACCAGAGATGTTTAGAAAATTTATAATTCATAATTTTCAGTAATTACATTCTGATTACCAAGAAGGATTTTTTTACAAGCGCTCAATGATTGAATAATTTTTAATGCGATCGCACCGATCACTATAATCAGCGTTATTATGTAGCATTTCTACCAGGAATGGACATCAGTGTCGCTGTTACCAAGTTGCATTCATGGTCAGTATACTTTGCTGCGATGAGCGATACTCTTGCAGAGTCACTTAATGAACGTTACAACAGATACCTGTACCTGTTGCTCTTCTACTGAGTAGAATTTGCTGTTGGGAAGTGGCATGAGTTGAAAGTGCTTGTAAATGGTTGATGAACGCCAAGATTTAAAGGTGTTGGAATGTGATGGAGTGAGTCTGGTTTTAATCATTTGTTATATTTACGACTGGCTTGGGTGAATGGACGCTTTTGATAACTTATTTCCATATTCTACTTTGCCATCCCCTAACCGCTAGATGCGCTCTAATGCTTTTAGATGAAAAAATCAAGGTATACATAGGTTTCAAAATTATTACTTTTGGATAATTTAATTTCAAATAAATATCCTTATAAAGAATCATATAGGTATTCAATACCTATGTACGTAAGTGAGGTAATTATGTCAATTATAGCCAAACAACAAGAGTTATTTGTGGAGATACCTTCAGACCAACAGCAACATCTGTCTGGAGGACAATTATTTTCAAGAAGGCGACGTAATCGTGATATGCAAGGTAATCCTGATATTAGAATAACCGGGAATCTGACCACTGCTGATGGGGATCAAATTCCCATCCTAGTTTTAGGTTTTAGGCTTGACCAATAGTAAGCCATGACTAGAAATAGCATAGGTAAAGCTTTGGAATTCATATAGGAACAATATTGATATAATTCACTCACTATCTAATTATTTTTTGAGAGAATTGTATTAGTCTGTAATGTATGTTTTCCAAAATCATGAAATTAATGAAATGAAAGCGATAAATGGATGTTATCATTAGCATCCATTTTTTGTTGACCAGACAATTAGATTCTATAAAGGGAAACGAGCAATTTCTTATAGATAGATATGAGCTTAATCTAGGCTAAAAGTAGATATGTAACTCAATGCTGTTTAGTAATCTGAGGATATTTAAAAATATAAATCAATTTTATTAATGCTTCATCGCTTTGGTGGAGGCAAAAAACCCCCGAAGTCTCCGCCGTCCCAATCAGATCCATCAAGCCAGCCATCATCTTCAGCATCGCACAACAACATATATGCAAGTAACAAGGTATTGATAAATTGCTCTACAGAAATTTCCCAATGTCTAGCCATCTTGTCTAATTGCACTTTTGTTACTGAATTCGATGATGTAAAACATTGCAACACATCATCATGGCTACAAGACCATCCAGAAATGAATTTATCAAAATAAGGTTTATATTTCTCTGTTGGATGAGGTTTCTTAAAGTTAGTAAAACGAACTTCTTTAAAGAAGTCTAGTTTTAGACCAGCAACAAGCCCATCAGAATCTTTACCATCAATATAGTAATAAAGTGAAGTACCTTGACCATTAAAACTGCGAGCAGCACGAATAATTCTGGGAGGGACGAAATCATCTCCCTCGAAATCTGCAAGAACATCCTTTATTGTCATGTAGACTGTATTCAGTACTCAAGTATTATTCTTAGGGTTCCCAAACCAGAACAAAGCGTTACATTATGACATGAACAAGATTTATAAAAAGGATACGGTTCGGTTTATTTACCTGATTATCACTTGGCGATGCCCAAGCTGCTTAGAATAGTAGTGATAGAGAGGATTATAATTATGAACGTCATCATTCCTAATGAAATATTAACCGCAACTCGGATGACTGAAGGCAAAATGAAGCAGGAAATTGCGGTGATGCTCTTTCAAAAAGAAAAGTTAACCCTTGCTCAAGCCAGCCGATTTGCAGGCATGAATCGTATAGCATTTCAGCATCTACTCGCAAGTCGTCAAATTTCAGTGCATTATGGGGTCGAGGATTTTGACCAAGATATAGAAAACTTACGGGCGATGGGTAGACTGTGATCATTGTCAGTGATACTTCACCCATTAATAACCTCGCCGCCATTAACCATCTTCAGGCATTCTGAAAATTTTTACCTATTAACCATCCCTAGCAAGTGTTTGCGGTTAATTTGTCAGTGATACTTCCCCTATCAATAACCTCGCCGCCACCCTACTGAGTTTTTTTTTACTCTGATTCAACTTTATGCCAGAAGTCTATTGACTTCTAGTAAATCTATTGAGAAGCTAATAGTTAGATTTACTAATTAATAGAAGTGCATCAAACTTGTGACAATACTGACGGGAAAGATAAATCGATCGCAACCTCCTAGCGAACCAAAACCGCTAATTCTGCAAACTCAGGGACTTACACGCCGTTTTGGTAAATTAACCGCAGTTAATAACCTGAGCATATCTGTGGAACAGGGCGAAGTATTTGGATTGCTTGGCCCTAATGGTGCAGGGAAAAGTACAGTTCTTAAGATGTTGACAACCTTACTGCCTATCAGTGCAGGGAAAGCAACCTTAGTTGGCTATGACGTGGCTCGTCAACCCAATCCTGTGAGACGGGCTATCGGCTATGTACCCCAGGCGCTCTCTGCTGATGGTAGTCTGACCGGTTACGAAAATCTCTTAATCTTCGCCAAGCTGTATGGAATACCTGCCAAAGGACGCGATCGCCGCATCTATGAAATTCTAGAATACATGGGTTTGCAAGATGCGGCGAAACGCTTGGTACGAAACTACTCTGGTGGGATGATCCGCAAGCTGGAAATTGGCATATCAGTTCTCCATCAACCCCAAATTTTGTTTCTTGATGAGCCGACTGTCGGGCTAGATCCCATCGCTCGAACTCAAGTATGGCAGCTTGTACTACAACTCTGTGCTGATTACGGCACAACTATATTTTTAACAACCCACTTTTTAGAAGAAGCGGATAGCTTATGTAACCGAGTGGCGATTATGCAGCAAGGTGAAGTCGTTACTACAGGTACACCAAGGGACTTAAAAGCTTCTTTAAATAACCCAAATGCAACTTTGGATGATGTCTTTATTCACTATACAGGCGACCAGTTAACATCAGGAGTCAACTACCGTGACACAGCAAGAACCAGACGTACTGCTCAACGGTTGGGTTAAAGCACCACCCACTGTCCGAGTAAATTTGATCTCTGCAATTAAAGAGCTAGTTACGAAAACCCTGGCGATCGCAGAATTAGAAATACGTAAACTCCGCCACGATCCCACTGATTTAGTTGTTCGGGCTGTGCAACCAGCATTATGGCTCCTAATTTTTGGGCAAGTTTTCTCCCGGACTCGCGCGATTCCTACAGGGAACTTACCCTATTTAGACTTTATTTCTGCCGGCATCTTGGCTCAGAGTATTCTGTTCGTGGCAATTTTTAGTGGTGGAATGACGCTAATCTGGGAGCGAGATTTAGGCATTGTCCATAAATTTTTAGCTAGTCCTACGCCTCGCGTGGCGATGGTGTTGGGCAAAGCCCTGGCGTGTGGAGTGAGGTGCTTATCTCAGGTAATATTCATTTACGGATTAGCATTTTTATTAGGTGTCAAACTAAATCTTCATCCCCTAGCTATTCTCCAAGTACTGCTGCTAGTCATACTGGGAGCGGCTTCCTTTTGTATTTTCTCATTAATTATTGGCTGTTTGGTGAAAAGCCGAGAAAGGATGACGGGTATTGGACAATTGTTAACCATGCCGTTATTTTTTGCGAGCAATGCCATCTATCCGATTTCTTTAATGCCCAGTTGGTTAAAGTTCATTTCCCATTTAAATCCGTTGACTTATCTGGTTGACGGGTTACGTAGCACCATGCTGTTGAATGGCACTAGCATCTATGGCTTTGGTCTGGATTGTACAATTCTCTTATTCACATTAATAATTTTGGCCATCCTTGGTGGAAAACTTTATCCACGGGTGGCCATGTAACTAGGAGAACAACAAGCCCATGACCTTGGATAAACCTAATCAAGGTGCAACTTCCGAAGAATGTGCCGCTAGAGTAATGGAAACAGTTCCATTAGTGATGCGGTTTATCCGAGCGGATATGCGTGCCCATAGTGCCGCTTTTTTATCTATACCTCAATTGCGATCGCTAGCATTTATCAACCGTAATCCTGGTGCTTCATTATCTGATTTAGCAGAGCATTTAGGTGTCACCTCTGCCACGGCATCAGCAACCATAGAACGCTTAGTACAACGCGACTTTGTGAAACGGATTGCTCATCCTCAAGAGCGGCGGCGGGTGCTGCTCAATTTAACTGAAGATGGAAAACATCATCTCAAGCAATCCCAAGATCAAACTCGCGCTCATATTACCGATTTGCTGAAAGGTCTTTCAGAAGACCAAATTTCCAACATTGAAGAAGGCTTAACTCTACTAAAAAATGTCTTCGAGAAAACAGAACTCAAAGCCCCATAACTTTGAGGTTGCACAGCACGATCCCTTTGCAGCCTTTAAGTTTCGAGACTATCGGCTATTTACCATCGGACGGCTGGTGCTGTTCGTGGGGTCGCAAATGCAAACTGTAGCGATTGGCTGGGAACTCTATGAGCGGACTAACTCAGCGATCGCTTTAGGCGGTGTAGGGCTGGCGCAAGTCCTACCGATGATTATTCTCACCTTAATTGCCGGAGATGTTGCCGATCGCCGCGATCGCAAAGTGACCATGTTACTCTCGGTAATGTTGCTAGCCCTCTGCTCCCTAGCTTTAGGGGTGCTTTCCTATACTCAGGGTGCAATTTTTCTAATTTATGCGTGCTTAGTATTAACAGGTGTCGCTAGGGCATTCCTCAAACCTGCCAGTGATGCTTTGATGTGGCAATTAATACCTGTCACAGCTTTTACCAATGCAGCCACCTGGAATAGTAGTAGTTTTCAGTTAGCCGCAGTTATCGGCCCAGCCTTGGGGGGATTTGGAATTGCGCTATTAGGAAGTGCTACAGGAGTTTATGTAGTAGCAGCGATCGCAGCATTGCTGTGTTTTATTTTAACGCTGGCGATCAAACAGCAAAAAGTCACTCGTGCAACTGAGCCAATTTCATTTAAAGCACTTGCAGCTGGTGCTAAGTTTGTTTGGCAGAATCAGTTGATTTTAGCAGCGATTACATTAGATATGTTTGCTGTATTGTTGGGTGGTGCGATCGCGCTTCTGCCGATTTTTGCCAAAGATATTTTACACGTGGGGCCAGTGGAGTTGGGATATCTCCAAGCAGCTCACTCCATCGGTGCTTTGACTATGGCCATTACCCTGGCGTATTTACCACCGTTACGCAAAGCAGGCCCAGCCTTATTGTGGTCAGTGGTTGGCTTTGGAGTTGTCACAATTATCTTTGGACTTTCTCGTTCCTTTTGGCTATCTATGTTGATGCTGATCCTTGGTGGCGCACTGGATAGCATTAGCGTTGTGATTCGCCATACATTGGTTCAAATCAGAACACCAGATCATTTGCGTGGTCGAGTTGCTGCTATTAATAGCGTGTTTATTAGTGCCTCCAATGAGTTGGGGGGCTTTGAGTCAGGCTTGACTGCTGCTTTATTTGGCCCAGTGATTTCCGTTGTGGGTGGTGGAATTGGCACAATTGTAGTGGTGATTGCTACGGCAATGATTTGGCCAGGAATCCGTAAGTTAGGAGCTTTACAGGAATATAAATAGAAATACTTATCTATTTTCCATAGATAATATTTGTCCCACCGCAGCAAGAGATAAGAATCACAATCTCGTAGCTTTTGCATAGAGTGGGATTTTTGTTTAGCGCAAGTTGCAGATTACGTAATTAAAAGGTAGACAAACTCAAAGTTTTGAGATTGTATCTGACTTCAATTCGCCCTAAAAGTTATAGAATTGGTACTAAATAATCGGAAAACCTCCCCCGCCCGCATCAGCACCAAAATTTGGGATACTGCCCTCAGTTGGAATACCAAAACTCCCCAAATTAAAGCTGCTATCAGTTGGAATACCAAAGCTACCCAAATTAAAGCTGCCATCAGTTGGAATACCAAAGCTACCCAAATTAAAGTTGCCATCAGTTGGAATACCATACTTAGCAAGGTCGAAGCTAGCAGCCGTTGGTATGCCGAATGCTCCTCCAGGTGCAAACGGATCACTGAGGTTGCCAGGATAAAGACTATCCAAGGCATTACCAGGAAAAGAGTTTGCATCAAATTCCATTAGAGTCAATCCTCCTATTAGTACATAAATTTTGTGTAATCAAGAAATGCCAAGGAAGCACACTTAAGCTTTCTTAGTAACTTTTGTTCTGTTTTTTAATTGCTAATCTTGAGATTTTTGGAATGTATTGCATAGTGGTTTCATAAAATTTACTTTCCAAAAAACCTTTAATTAACGCTAATTACTTGAAAAAACATATAAAAATTAAATGATTTTTACAATGAAAAATCTTTAGATGCTTATGTCCAATATTTAGATACTTTTTCTACTGGAATTTGCAGGTTAAACTCATTTAAATTGGTATAAATCAGACTTGAAAAATTGTCCCTAAAACATCTTTTTTAAACGCAGGCTTTACGAGACGCTACGCGAATGCGTTCTACCCTGCGGGAAGCCGCTCCGCGTCTATGTGGTTCGTTCCTTTACCGCTCAAAACTAAGTTGACAGACCAGTGATTTATCTTTAATTTTTAATTTTTTTGACGGTGGTTAGCAGCTTGTAGTAAAAGAGATTCGGCAAATGCGATCGCATCACTTGCAGATTTACCACCAGCTAACTGTGCTAATTCTTCCCGGCGACTGGTTAAATTATCCAAGGTCGTAACTCTAACAACGGTACGCTGTTCAGCGTTCTCATTGTTAGCTTTTTTACCTTTGCCTTGATTGATAGTTTGCTTATCGACGCGGAAATGGCGATCGGCCATTGCCGCAACTAAAGGCTGGTGGGTAACACACAATACCTGATTGCGTTGACTCAGCTGGTGTAATTTTTCCGCGATCGCTTGGGCAACTCTTCCCGAAACCCCAACATCAATTTCATCAAAAACCATTGTCCCAGCCACATCAACCTGAGAAAAACAAGCTTTCAGCGCTAGTAAAAAGCGGCTCATTTCCCCACCAGAGGCAACTTCCGTTAAAGGTTGCAGTGGTTCTCCAGGGTTAGAACTAAATGTAAAGGTTATTTTATCTGCTCCCATAACCGTGGGGAAAGCAGGCACTATCTCAACCAGAAACTTCACCTTTTCCATCGCTAAAGGCTTGAGTTCAGCTATCAAACGTGATTCTAAATTGGCCGCCGCCTTACTCCGCAATTGAGTTAACTGATTAGTAGCTTGGGTGAGTTTTTCAAAACACGCTTTTTCTTGCTGTTCTAAATTTTCAATAGATTGTTCGCTGTCGTTAAGCTGGGCTAATTCCCCTTGAATACGTTGATAATAAGCGATCGCTTCGGTAAGTGTCGGCCCATACTTGCGGCAAATTTGCTTTAATTCTTGAATCCGTTCTTCCACTTCTTCCAATCGCTGCGGATCGGCTTCCAAACCATCCCCATAAGCATTAATTTGCCTTCCCACTTCCATTACCGCAGCTTGCGCGTCCCTAACCAATTCCAACAGGTGTTGCAGTTGGGTATCGTACTCCACCATGTCATTTAATATCGCCTCACTATCTCCCAGTAAATCTCCTGCGGCTGGGGTTTCATGATCGTTTTGATACAAAGCCTGATAAACCTTGTAACTCATCTGTTGCAAATCGACGACATGATTCAGGCGTTCCCGTTCTTGTCCCAACTGTTCCAATTCATTAGGTTCATTGAGATTAGCTGCTCCCAATTCCTGCACTTGATAAGTGAGCAAATCTAGTTGTTGCAACCGTTCCCGTTCTGATGTCCGGCGTTTTTCTAATGCTAAATGCGCCTGTTGGTAAGTATTAAAACTCGTAGCGACTTTATGGCGCTGCTGCATTAAAGAGTCGCCGCCATATAAATCTAACCAGTCGCGGACTTGGGCTGATTGTCCCACTTGTACCGTTTGACCTTGGGCTGTGATTTCTACTAAGCGATCGCGCATTCCTCCCATAATCTGCCGATTTACTAACACACCATTCACCCGCGATCGACTGCGGATATTAGTAGCAGTGGCTGTGATTTCTCGGCTAATAACTACGGAGTTTTCATCAAGCAAATCTATTTCTTGTTCAGTCAACCAAGCGGCTAGGGGGGCATTTGAGGTAAAAGTTGCTTCTACCATCGCTCGATTTGTCCCTGTGCGAATGACTCGACTAGAGACTTTACCGCCTAAAGCGGCATCAATGGCATCCAAAATAATCGATTTCCCCGCGCCGGTTTCACCTGTCAGCACATTTAGTCCCGCGCCAAATTCCAATTCCAGTTGGTCAATTAAGGCAAAGTTTTCAATTCGCAGGCAAAGCAACATCAAGCCAAATTCTCCATAAGGGCAGATGCCGGATACTTCTAATTTACAAGACAATAAGTATGATTTTCCAGCAACTAGCAATACCTAATACTATTGAACTAGTATGCCCGTTTAAGTGTAGCAAACCTTTGAGTAATGGGTAATGGATAATGGGTAATAGAAAAAATTAGTTGAATCCTGCTAATTTCTAATCCCCAATGCCCCATTTCTAATTCCC
The DNA here is from genome assembly GCF_014698055.1 of Nostoc sp. FACHB-133. Classification (NCBI taxonomy): domain Bacteria; kingdom Bacillati; phylum Cyanobacteriota; class Cyanophyceae; order Nostocales; family Nostocaceae; genus Nostoc; species Nostoc sp. FACHB-133. Next base: position 19,318 of record NZ_JACJSH010000045.1, on the reverse strand, counting down.
AATTCGTAAAGATATTGTTACAATACTTAATGTGATCGTTCTGACTGGTGGCCTTTTTCATGATTGTTAAGACACTTCCCCCTAGTTCCCGACCGATTCAGGAGGACAGTAGCAACGGCACAGATAGCCGAGGTGAACTGGACGTTATAGATATAGTGCCAGAAGAAAATGGTACACCGAGCTTAGTTGTACGTTCGCCAAGACTCTTAGCAGCCCAAAAGATCGGGGCAACAGCCGAACCTGAGACGCTTTACGATCCCGTAAGCATAGCGGAGCATTATCAAAACAGACCCCTGCAAGTTTTACGGCGGATTTTCGCCGTGTTGGGGCCGACTTTATCCTTTGCTTTTGGGTTGTGGTCGGATAGTAAACGGGGAATTGTCGTCAAAAATGACCGCCGCCGAGCTACTCAGCTTCGAGTATTGCTGACTCAACTGGGGCCTGCTTATATCAAAATTGGACAAGCTTTGTCCACTAGACCGGATCTCGTTCCTACCGTATATCTAGAAGAATTAACTAAGCTACAAGACCAATTACCACCTTTTCCTAACGAACTTGCTTACCAGTTTATCAAAGAAGAACTAGGCGCACCTCCAGAAGAGGTTTACGCCGAACTCTCGGCCCAGCCAATTGCTGCGGCTTCCTTGGGACAAGTATATAAAGGTAAGCTAAAAACTGGTGAAGAAGTTGCCGTAAAAGTCCAACGCCCCGACTTAAGAGAGCGGATCACCATCGACTTGTATATCTTGCGTAACATCGCCGCCTGGGTGCAGAAAACAGTCAAACGGGTAAGAAGTGATTTAGTTGGGATTCTCGATGAATTAGGCGATCGCATCTTTGAAGAGATGGACTATATTCACGAGGGTGAAAATGCCGAAAGATTTTTCGAGTTATACGGTCACATAAAAGACATCTACGTACCAAAAATTTACTGGGAATATACCAATCGTCGCGTTTTGACGATGGAATGGATTAACGGTATTAAATTAACCCAGACAGAAGAAATTAGTGCCCAAGGTATAAATGCTCGTTATCTCATTGAAGTGGGTGTCCAGTGTTCCTTGCGCCAATTGCTAGAACATGGATTTTTCCACGCCGATCCCCACCCTGGTAATTTATTAGCAACACCAGATGGCAAATTGGCTTATCTCGACTTCGGAATGATGAGCGAAATTAAGCCACCACAGCGTTATGGTTTAATTGAAGCGATCGTCCACGTCGTCAACCGTGACTTTGAAGGATTAGCAAAAGACTACGTTAAATTAGACTTCTTATCGCCAGAAACCGATTTAACACCAATTATCCCAGCTTTTGCCAGAGTCTTTGCTGATGCCCAAGGAGCCAGCGTTGCCGACCTTAACATTAAAAGCATCACCGATGAACTATCGGCTTTGATGTATGAGTATCCTTTCCGCGTACCGCCCTACTACGCCTTAATTATTCGTTCCCTTGTTACTCTCGAAGGGATTGCAATATTTATAGATCCCAACTTTAAAGTCCTCAGCGAAGCTTATCCCTACGTTTCGAAACGCCTGTTAACAGACCAAGCACCGCAATTAAGAGCATCATTGCAAGATTTGCTCTTTAAAGATGGCAGATTTCGCTGGAATCGCTTAGAGAACTTGTTACGTAATGCACGTAACAGTCAAGACTACGACTTGAATTTAGTGCTGAATCAGGGAATAGAATTTCTGTCATCAGAACGTGGTGCTTTCATCCTTGACAAGCTAGTAGATGAATCTGTTAATGGACTCGATGCTTTAAGTAAAAACGTTTTGCATAACTTCACCTCCCTATTACGGGAACGAGTTGGATTGACAGCAGTTAATGAAACTCCAGCAGCGACAGTTGAGCAACAACAAACCTTAGAGCATATCAAACATATATTAGGTATTCTCCGAGAAACACGAGGCTTTGACCCACTGCAACTTGCGACTCAAATTTCTCAGTTATTGGTAAATTCAGATGTACAACGTTTAGGTCAACAAATTGCCAACCGCTTCACGCAAAAAGCTGTAGCTAGATTGATTCGGCAATTATTGGCATCGTAGTAAGAGTTATGAGTTAAAAAATTGCTTTAACTCATAATTCATCAACATTCATAACTATATAACCAAACTTTTCCAGCTTTTCTAAAACCCTAGTTGCACTTTCGCAAACGGTTTCTTGGTTAGTTTTGCATTCAACTTCAGAACGAAGTGCAATACTGCTCAGTTAAGGCTTTTTCGATTTTATCAAAACCAAGTCCTACTTCATGAGTATTGCTGCCCAAAACAATAGCATCAATGGATTAGTAGAAAGCACCATAACCGTAGTCTTCCTCTTCTATGTCAAGGATTGATAGCCAATCAATTCCGCCATCGCTGCGAGCAATGTAGCCATCCAAACTAGCTGCAATATAGAGCGTAACTTTCGTCATTTTACTTTCAATTAGTTACGTTTTTTGATTGTGCGATTTAAACCGACCTGCAATAAATTCTCGCTTAGATAAATGTTTTGTATTGCGTTTGGTAACTCGCTTTCGCCACATCTGAAAACTAGATTCTTTCATTTCACGCCTCATTAAGGCAATTACCTGTTTCTCCAGCAGTCCAAACTGAGCCTCAATCGCATCAAAAGATGTTCTATCTTCCCATGCCATCTCAATAATGCGATTTATAGTTTCTGAATCGAGGTTAGGTAGCTTCATTCCTTTTCTGACAATTGATAAATTTGAGCTATATATATTTTACTTTTCGTTTTGAAGAACCGTTGTATCTGCTGCACCCAGTTGTAGACCATAGAGGTTGGCGTATACACCTTGCCGATTGATGAGTTCGGCGTGAGTACCTTGCTCTACAATCTGTCCCTGCTGAATTACTAATACCTGATCTGCCTGAGTAACTGTGCTGAGGCGGTGAGCAATTACAAAACTGGTACGACCTTGTAGTAAACGAGCGATCGCACTTTGTACTAGCGCTTCTGTGCGCGTGTCAATGCTGCTGGTGGCTTCATCAAGAATCAGAATTCGTGGGTTAATTAATACCGCACGAGCAATACTGATCAGTTGTCGTTGTCCCTGGCTCAGGGGCGCTCCTCGTTCACCCAATTGGGTTGTATAGCCTTGTGGTAGTGAGGTAATGAACTCATGTACATTTGCCAGTTGTGCAGCCGCTTCAATGTCAGCTTGGGTAGTATGAGGAGCGCCAAAGGCAATGTTTTCGGCGACAGTACCACTGAACAGAATATTATCTTGTAAAACGATGCCAATTTGACGGCGCAGACTTGCTTGGGTAACACTACGCACATCAATATCATCAATTTTTACTGCACCACCAGATACATCGTAGAAGCGCAAAATCAAGTTAATAATTGTACTTTTTCCCGAACCGGTCGGCCCGACTAATGCAATCATCTGCCCTGGATAGGCGTGCAAATTCACCCCTTTGAGAACCAATTGATCTGGGTTATAGCCAAACTTGACATTCTCAAATCTCACTTCCCCCTGAATCGGCGGCATTTCTGTCGCATCGGGTGCATCTTTGAGTTCTGACGGTTCATCTAGTAATAGAAAGATTCGCTCTAACCCGGCAAAGGCAGATTGAGCTTGGGTGTAAAACTGGCTGAGAATCTGGATAGGGCGAAAGAACTGCTGGACGTAAAGTAAAAACGATGTCACCACACCCACTGTTACAGCCCCAGTGACGGCAAGATAGCCACCATAAGCCAGTACACCTGCGGTTGCAAGTGTATTGAGAAAATCGATGGAGGGCAAAAAGGCTGAAGTAATTGCTACAGCTTCGACGTTGGCATCACGATTAGCAGCGTTAAGAACGTCAAATTGGGCGATGTTTGTCTGTACCCGATTAAATGCCTGTGCTTCTCTGACACTGCCAATATCTTCTTCCAACTTGGCGGAAAGCTCCCCAATGGTCTGTCGGGTAACGCGAAACCTGGCTCTTGCCCAACGTGCAAACAAACTTGTGGTAAAAATCATCAGTGGCACAACCAGGTTGCTCAACAAACCAAGTTGCAGGTTGATTGAGAGCATGGCAATGATGATACCAACCAAACTGAAAATGTTGCCCAGCATTTGGGCGATCGTCAGTCCAAATGCCTGATTGACAGTATTGACATCATTCAGCAGACGGCTCATTAAATCGCCCGCTTCGCTGCGATCGAAAAAGCTGAGGGGCAGACTTTGGATTTTGAGAAAAATATCTTGCCTCAGTTGAGCCAGCAATCGCTGCATAATCCAGCCGACTCGAATAATTTGACCCCGGATTGCTAAAACGCCAAGTCCGTAGTTCAGGGCTAGTAGCCCTAATAACAGTAGGAGTCCCTGTAAATTACCTTTTTCAATTAGGCGATCGATTGACCAACCCAGGAAAAATGGCCCAATTGCCTGGGTTACAGCACCAATAAATACTAATGTCAGGGCGATGGGAATTTCTTTGCGATAAAGTAGCAGGTATTGCAAAAAGCGCCGCAGGGTAGAAAGTTGCTTACTCGCCTGCTCAGATGCAACAACGGGAATAGTGCTTCTCATAGCAATTTTAAATTTTGGATTTTGGATTACTAAGGTTGTTATAAAAATCTCAAGCAATACTCTCAAGCAATACTACTTATCTTAGTTTTGTATCGTTTTTTTCTTTCGCCTTTACCTGAGATTCCAAAATTGCACCGTAGAGGGGGCTGGTTTCCATCAATTCTTCGTGAGTACCTTGGGCCACTAATCGACCTTTATCCATGAGAAAAATCCGATCGGCATTCTTGACGGTGCTAATGCGTTGAGCTACTACAAAAGTTGTACAAGCTTTTTGGCGCATTAAGCCATCTAGTTCGGCTTGAATATGGGCAGCAGTTTTGGCATCGACGGCTGAGGTACTGTCATCCAAAATCAGAATACTGTAATCGGTTAGTAAGGTTCGAGCGATCGCAATTCTTTGTTTCTGTCCACCAGATAAGCCTACGCCCCGTTCGCCCACAATTGTCTCGTAGCCATCGGGTAAACTGATAATAAAATCGTGCATTTGGGCGGTTTTTGCAACCTCAATTACTTGTTCTAGGGTTGCATCGGGTTTAGCGTAGGCAATATTTTCGCGGATTGTGCCAGAGAAAAGGGTGGTTTCCTGAAATACAATGCCAATCCGCGATCGCAGGCTTTTGAGTGTGAAATCTTTGACATCTCGTCCGTCAATGCGAACTGCTCCCCCTGTGACATCATAAAAACGGGCAAGCAAGTTCATAATTGTGCTTTTCCCGGAACCAGTCATTCCGAGAACGGCGATTAGCTCTTTGGGCCTTGTTTCAAAGGAAACTTCTTTGAGAGTTTCAGTGGTGGCTCCCGGATAGCGAAAGGAAACATTTTCAAACGTGATTCTACCAACGCAGTTTTCAAATGGAACAGCACCGGGGCGATCGCGAATTTCTACTTCTGCATCGACAACTTCATAGACTCGTTCAGCAGAAGCGGCTGATTGAGCGATCGCAGGTGCAGCAAATCCAATCAACAAAATAGGTTGGAGAATCAACGCTAGGTAGGAGTTAAACGCCACCAGTTCGCCAATGGAAAATCTACGCCCAATTACCTGCGCTCCCCCGTAGCCGAAAACCGCGAGTGTGACAAAGTTACTCAGTAAAAAGATAAATGGAAAGGTATTATGGATGGCACTAATGGTCTTCATGTTTGCCCTAACTAGACCATCATTTAGGGTTGTGTAACGCGACCTTTCGGCTGATTCTCGGACAAAGGCTTTCACTACCCGTATTCCTAACAAGTTCTCTTGCAATACAGCATTGAGGTCGCTTAATTGCTCTTGTACTTGCCGAAAAAGTTTGTTATTCCGACCGACAAATCTTGCCATCAACCATGCTGATATGGGCACTGCTGTTAGGGTAATCAGTGCTAGTTCCCAGTTCATCACCAGCAAAATTACTGCAATAGTTACCAGTGTGACAACTCCACCAATGACTTGAATTAAGCTAGTACCAACAAAGGTACGGATCTGCTCAATATCGCTGGTGACACGGGTTAAGAGTTGGGAAGTCTGCGCCTGGTCATGATAGCTGAAACTGAGATTTTGAATTTTGCTGAAAATCTTGTTTCGCAGGTCATAAGCTACACCCTGAGAGGCTGCTTCTGCTAAATAGCTTTGTCCAAAGTTAAATAAACCACGAGCGATCGCGGCAAGTACCATCCAGGCGGCGCTGTATAGCACAACTTGGAGGTTTTTTTGGGTAATACCCTGATCGATTCCCCATCTAAATAGTTGTGGGGTAAGGGCATTTGCGATCGTCAACAGTAACAGGCTGACCAATGCTCCTAGCGAAGTCCATCGGTAAGTGCTTAAACTTTTCAGCACACGCTGCATTGACTGTATCGACGAAGTTTCCTGGAGTTTTGGTTGCTGAACCACTAGAATTCACCCCTCTATCTTTGGAAAATTATCTCGCACTTTGATTGTAAAAAAACAACTGGTCAATGGGAAATATGGGATCTATTTATGATGAAAAGTTTAAATTTCGGTTCAAATTTGGGGACAACGGCATGGGAAGATACATCTTTGGCAAGCAAATACCGAAGAAAACCAAAGAACAAGAATAATGGCTCAAAATTTTCATGACAATTCCCAAGTTTCCTCAGAGATGTCAACTGCTATCAGTCGCACAGCAAAGCCAAGTTCTGAGTTCTACTCTATTTTTTCGGAAGAAGAAATTTTAGGAATCATTTTTGCTTTAGAAATGAGACGAGAAATCCCATTAAAGTATTCTTATAAAGGGAGAGGTGCAAAAATTTGGGATGATTTTTATCAAAAATATATCATTCCTAGATGGTATCGAACATCCAATGTTGAAATTGAGCTTTTAAAAAATAATTTTAAATATTTTAATGACAATATTAAAAGTGGCGAGAAAATCAATATAGTAGATGTTGGTGCAGGAAACTCCTATCCAGTTAAACACTTTGTTCAAAGATTTAATAAATTAAATAAGGTCAATAAATATGTTGCCTTAGATATTAGTGAAGAATTACTTAATTTATCAAAGAATAATTTTAAAAAATGGTTTCCCAAGGTCGAATTTATCAGTTATACAATTGACATAGAAAATAATTGTGTACCAAAAACCTTATTTCAAAATAAAGCTGATCTTGAAATTGATAATACAGCAAAAATATTTTTACACTTAGGTGTTACTATTGGAAACCATCAAAATAGAGATGAGGTATTTAAAAATTTTAGAGAGAGCATGGGCAAAAATGATTTCTTAGTGTTCACTAATGAAATTGGCTCTAACTCTAAATGGGATGGAAACGTCAGAGGTGGCTGTAAGTATCATGTAGAAGAAATATATGGATGGGTTAAAAACAAGGTTGGGATTAAATCTGAAGATTGCGAATTAGTGAGAAAGTATGATTTAAAAACCGATAGTATAGTTGCTAATATGAAATTTAATCATGATTACACTATAAATTTCAGCCGGATGGGGATAGATAAAAATATTAAAATCTCTGAAGGTGAAGAAATTACTATTTGGCGACATCATAAACATGAGATGCCTAAACTTTTACAAGAACTAGAACGTTCTGGGCTGCAACTTATTCAATATAGTACTGACAAATATAAATCACATATCATGGTAATTTGTAAGATTGCCAGTAGTAGCTAACCTTTTCAATTACACTTTGCGGTGTCTAGATCCCCGACTTATTCGAGAAGTCGGGGATCTAAATTTTCATCAATTATGGTAGATGGAGTCAAATATTTCTGATAATACTAAAAAATCAGTTTGACTTGGTTTTTATATCAATTAAATATACATCAAACGTGGTCTAGGTTGAGGAACTGAACGCCCTAAATCCTTAGCCGTTTCTATCCATTGCTGCATAACTAATTCTACATTATGCAGGGCTTCTTGATAAGTATCACCGTCAGCAGCACAGCCTGATAATTCTGGTACTTCAGCAATAAAGGCTTGATCTAATTCACTCCAGTAGAGAATAATTTCATACCGAAACATCATTTTTAGTTCCTAGCTTATACTTGAGAATCACTGCCCGAACTTGTTTAATTTGATAGCTTTTGGCTTTGCCTTTTTTCTGTTGCAGGTTCAATATTTCTTCAACATCGGCTTTGACAAAAATACGATTATCGCCACGAATACGTTCTTCAAAGCCTAGTTTATATAAGAGTTGCCACAGTTGGGCAAAAGGGATGTCTGTATCAGAAGTCCCAGAGAGAATTTTGTCTAAAATTTTGTCTTGCTGACTCACGTTTTTCTGACTGCTTTAATGTTTCTATAGTCTCATATTTATTTAAAATCGGGGAATACAAAAGCAAATCTTTCTTTTTGCCCCTTGACTTGTATACGGCTCCACTGATTTACTTTCTTGAAGGAAATCCTAACTATTTGGATGTCACAGATGCTTGATTTAAAGAGATATTTTGCACTGAGTTTAGGGTTGTTACCTCATTTTTGACTATTGTGAAGGTACATCATTTTGCTTGATAGTCATAGCTTGGTTATTTTTCTACAATGTGATCGCTTGTTTATAAAATAGAGAAATGCGATCGTATACCAGGCGCAACAGAAGGTATACCCCGGTAAACACGTTGTATTAAACCTAACGTATAACCCTTATACCCAAATTTACAAGTGATATAGGTAACTACAGAGGTCAAATTGTAAAGATTGCTCATATCATAATGCTGAGGTATAAATCCATCTCAGTCAAGGTTAAATATTGAGTAAGAAATATTACGCGAATATGAAGAACCGAATTCTAGGTGTAGCCGCATTTTTAACCACGATTAGTTTGACAACAAGCGTACAAGCAGCAAATTCTGAACATATTAGCCAATTATTGGCAACTAAGCAATGCCAAAACTGTGATTTGACTAATGCAGGTTTAGTAATGGCTGACTTATCTGGAGCTAATTTGAGCGGGGCTAATCTTACAAATGCTAACCTTAGCCGTGCAAACTTGAGCGGCGCAGATTTACGGGGTGCAAACTTGAGTGGCGCTAGTTTATTTGGTGTTAATCTGAGCGAAGCTAAATTTAGCGGGGCAAATTTGGCGGGTGCTGATTTGAGAAATACTTATCTAGCAAATGCAGAAATGAAGGGTGCTTACTTGAATGGTGCTAACTTCCAAGGTGCAGTTGGCATACCATCACAAATTGCTTCTCCAGAAGAATTTTATGCTTTGGGTATAGCGGAAGGTCAAAAAGGCAACCAACAGCAAGCAATCAGTTATTTTAATCAAGCGATCGCTATTAAACCAGAATATGCTGGTGCTTATTTAGCTCGTGGTGTCGCCCGTTACCAAATACTAGATAGACAAGGTGCATTCCAAGATGCCCAAATTGCTGAAAAATTGTTTACATCCCAAAACAATGGCCCTGGAACACAAACAGCCCAAGCCTTTATTAAAGAACTGCAAACACCTGTAAATGATAAGGTAAGTCCTGGGAAACCCAGTTTCGTTGACTTTTTGGGAAGCCTTGGCTCAGTCTTGCTCCAGTTCTTCCCTTTCTGAGTGCTTTCTTTTTGAGGAGGAGAGTTGAAAGAATTCATAGCCAGTAAAGGTATTGTAATAAAAGCGATTACTGGATAAAACAAAAAATTTATATGACCTCAGTTTCTCCTCACAAAAAAGCCAAAGCCTTAAAACCTACTAGCCGCCGCCCTGCTAAAGAACTTTGTAGCGAGTGCGGACTATGCGATACATACTATATTCACTATGTCAAGGAAGCCTGCGCTTTTATTAATCAGCAAATAGGCGAACTTGAAGCAGAAACCCACACGCGATCGCGCCATCTCGACAACCCTGATGAGCTATACTTTGGTGTCCACCAAGACATGATAGCGGCGCGAAAACAGCAGCCCATCGAAGGCGCACAATGGACGGGTATTGTTAGCAGCATCGCCATTGAAATGCTCAATCGTGGCTTAGTTGAAGGTGTCGTCTGTGTGCAAAACACCAAAGAAGACCGCTTTCAACCCATGCCCATCATTGCCCGAACTCCAGAAGAAATACTAGCAGCGCGGGTAAATAAACCAACACTTTCCCCTAACCTTTCCGTATTAGAACAGATAGAAAAATCGGGGATGAAGCGGCTGTTGGTAATTGGTGTTGGTTGCCAAATCCAGGCGCTACGAGCCGTAGAAAAACAATTGGGTTTAGAAAAGCTGTATGTTTTGGGTACACCTTGCGTAGATAATGTTAACCGCGCCGGACTACAAAAATTCTTAGAAACCACCAGTCGATCGCCAGAGACAGTTGTGCATTACGAATTCATGCAAGACTTCCGGGTTCACTTCAAACATGAGGATGGCTCATCAGAAACAGTGCCTTTCTTTGGCTTGAAGACCAATAAACTCAAAAATGTCTTTGCCCCATCCTGTATGAGTTGCTTTGATTACGTCAACTCCCTAGCCGATTTAGTTGTTGGCTACATGGGCGCACCTTTCGGCTGGCAATGGATTGTAGTTAGAAATGACACTGGTAAGGAAATGTTAGATTTGGTACAAGACCAGTTAGACACCCAACCAGTTACGTCTAAAGGCAACCGCAAGGAAGCTGTACAGCAAAGTATTCCCGCTTACGATAAAGGCGTTACCCTCCCCATGTGGGCAGCGAAACTGATGGGTGTGGTGATCGAAAAAATCGGCCCCAAAGGTTTGGAATATGCGCGTTTTTCCATTGATTCTCACTTTACTCGCAATTATTTATATGTAAAGCGAAATCATCCAGAGAAATTAGAAGCGCACGTTCCAGAGTTTGCCAAGCGTATTGTTGATCAATATAAGTTACCAGAATAAAAATTGGGGATTGGGGATTGGGAATTGGGAATTGGGAATTGGGCAATAGTTCTTCTTCCCCTGCTCCCCCTGCTCCTCCTGCTCTCCCTGCTCCCCTGGTTACTGAGCGCAGTCGTTGGCGCAGCCTCTCGTAGAGAAGTATGCTCCCCACTCCCCACTCAGTTGTAACTACTAGCTTGACGAGTAAACATCAGGTGATACTGTCCCCCTAGTGCGATGAGTTCGTCATGAGTGCCTACTTCGATAATTTGACCGTGTTCTAGTACTACTACTCGGTCTGCTAGTTTTGCTAAGGCGAGGCGATGGCTGACTACAACGGCTATTCTCCCCATTGCCAGGGTACGCAAAATGTTGTAAATCTCATGTTCTGTTTTGGGGTCAAGGTTCGCTGTTGGCTCGTCAAGTATGAGGAGTTCGGCTGGAGACAGTCGCAACAAGGCACGAGCGATGCCTGCGGCGGGCTACGCCTACGCTAATCTCTGCCATTGTCCCCCTGATAAATCAATGCCACCCTCTAGCTGTTTGCCTAAGAGGGTTTCCAAACCTCGATCTAGCTTCTCAATTACTCTAGTTAAACCAGCCTCAGCGATCGCTTCCCCAATCGCCTCATCATCCTGCATTTTAGGTAAATCCCCAAAGGCAACATTTTCGCGCACAGTAGTCGGGAAACGAGCGTAATCTTGCATCACTACGTCAATCCGCGATCGCAAATCTTCTAACGGGAGCGATGCCTACGGCGGGCTAAGATCGCATCACTTACCAAATTCACCAGCAATGAACCTGCAATACTGGAGAGTAGCAGAGATTGGGAAAGTATCAGGGCGATCGCATTCTGCGTTGTTCCCGTACTCAATAAGCGGGTAATTTCATCAATGATCGTCTTGTTGAGCCAAATGGCGATCCCTGGGCCTGCACCACCCAGTAATGTCAAAATAGCCACATAGCGTAGCTCCTTTGGAACTACTTGCATCACCGTCGTCACACTCCGGCGAAATGCTTGGAATGGAGAAATTTCAATTATTTGCATATATTTTAAAGTAGCAAATAATAGCAAAATTCTCAGACAGAAGTTGTGATTTAAATTTCAATCAGTAGAGAGCAATGCCCCTACGCACTGATATCAAGCTAATAGCAGACATGATCGTAGTCCTAGCCCAACTCAGGCATCGCACACGTGAGTGAGAGAAAATTTTGATAATTGAGCGATGATTTTCCGAAATTGATAATCTAAGTTTGGTAGTAATTACCAGAACACTGATTTATAAATAACTTCTATAACTAGCCTTGGGGAAATATGGCCCCACAAAAACCTGGTCTTCATGACCGGGTTTTTTGGCATTGCTGAAATATGTACTTCCTTTGCGCTCTTCTCTGACGAGACGCTGCGCGAATGCGTCCTTTGGGGTTTGTTCCTTTACCCCTCTTTGCACTGCAAAGAGGGGTAAGGGGTGAAGTTATGCCGGATAAATCCGCAATCTTCTATTTGGTTCTTCGCCAAAACTATGCGACTTGAGGCGATAATGTTCTACCAACTCATGTTGCATTTTGCGGACTTGCGGAGAACGCGGTAATAACTCAACTGGCTGTCCTTTAGGAATCACAATTTGCTCGACAGCAAGTCTAGCTTCTTCCAAGGCATCCATCTCATCATCGCTACCACTGTGCAAAAACAGTTGCAGTTCGAGGTCATCGGTCATTTCTGGGTCGTCCATGTTCAGCAACCGCCGCAAGCCACGGGTAATTTGCGGAATAGTGCTGGACTTAATCATGTGGATGGGTACATGACGGGCTTTGGCCATCTGGCGTAATTTGGCGTGGTTTTTGACGTGCGATCGCAGTGCTAAAATCGCATCTGCACTATCTATATCTTTTGTCAATACCACGGGTAAAGTTAGCACGCTAATTACCTGTTCTAGTTGATGGCGGCTAACGCCATAAGGGTAAACGTGCAGTGGCAAATCTTCACCATTTGGCCCTGGCTGTCTAGTCGCAGCATCTAAATCAATGCTCTCAGAATAATTGAAGGATTCATCCAGCAATCGATCAAACTCACTACGCCCAGTCACCCGTTCTACAGGCAATTGCGGCAGTGCAACCATTTGTCCCGAAGAACGCCAGCCATTAGACGGTCGTGCCGGTGGGAAAGATTCTTCCACTGTCCCTAACTGTCCACCGCGACCGTTGACAACAGCTAACTGCCTTGTCACCGCAACTTTGCCGTGGTCATCAACGGTTCTCGTTTGTGGGGTAGCCTGACGACCTCGCAGCAGATTATCTACTGTGTCAGCAACGCTTTCGTGTACTACCCACCGTTGGCGTTCCAACATTTCCACAGCAATTTCAAAGGTAGGAGGGGCTTTCCGCTCCAAAACAGTCTTTTGAGAGCCTCGCCGTCTGGCTTCATCGTCTCCCAGCGTCACAGCTTGGATACCCCCAACTAAATCAGCCAAGGTAGGGTTTTTAATCAGATTTTCGATCTGATTCCCGTGGGCAGTACCTACTAACTGTACGCCCCGTTCAGCAATAGTACGAGCCGCTAAAGCTTCCAGTTCCGTGCCAATTTCATCAATGACAATCACTTCTGGCATGTGGTTTTCCACTGCCTCAATCATCACCTGATGCTGTTGTTCTGGATGAGCCACTTGCATCCGTCGAGCGCGACCAATGGCGGGGTGGGCAACATCACCATCTCCAGCGATTTCGTTGGAGGTGTCAATAATCACCACTCGCTTATGCAGATCATCCGCCAAAACACGGGCAATTTCTCGCAAGGCAGTAGTTTTGCCCACACCTGGACGACCGAGCATGAGAATCGATTTACCAGTTTCTACCAAATCGCGGATCATGCCAATGGTTCCGAATACCGCCCGACCAACGCGACAGGTCAAGCCAATAATCTTACCAGTACGGTTGCGGATCGCACTGATCCGATGCAAAGTTTGCTCAATTCCTGCTCGATTATCTCCGCCAAAAATTCCGACTCGTTGAATGCAATCATCTATCTGTTCTTGAGTAACGGGTATTTCGCTCAGATACTCAGCTTGATTAGGAAAGCGAGCTTCTGGGCGACGACCCAAATCCAAGACCACTTCTACTAAAATATCTCGTTTGGGATGACTCTCTAGTACTTGTTGCAGGTCTTGGGGCAAAATGTCTAATAACTTTTGGAGATCGTCTGTAATCGTCATGCTTTCTATGGTGACGGAAACAACAGTAAATCAGATACTTTCAGCTTCTAACTGTTCTCAAGCGCTCATTCAATGCTCAAACCTCCTACCTTGACTATACAAACATAAATTAGACATAAATTACAGTATCTTCTGGTACCTAGTAATTATGCTTAATTAATGCTCACTCTCCCTTCTCTGAGATGACTTTATCTGGGAAACGAGAGAATGGGCAAGTTCTACAGCTTGCCAAAGTAATACTTCATCTTCTTCTAGGCAAACAGTCGCCTTCATATTGGTGTTACTTACCTCCTTATTCTCTAACTTTTCGAGAATTGGTGACAGCAGTACACGGGCATAACTACCGTAGGCGACCCCGGAAATGGAGGAGGGGGGGCAGGGAGCAGGGAGCAGGGGGAAAAATTCTTCTCCTCTGCCCCCCGCTCCCTGCCTCTCTGCCTCTTGGAGTAGTCCCATTGCCTTTAACTTAGCAACGGTATAGCCATTTGTGCCGCCTGCTAACTGCACATATCCCGGTAATTTCGCTGCCAAAACTTTCTGCCCTAATTTCACTGCGGCTATTGTAGTACCATCGCCAATATCGCCACTCATAGAACGACCGTCGGTTTGCCAAATTAAAGCACTTTTGAGTGGGGCAATCAGGTCATACACTGCTCTTAGGTAATCAGTCATCCCCTCGCCATCGGGACAGCTGATGGCTAGTACCTTTAATTGATCGGCCCAGGGTGAAATTGCCTGCCACAATCGCTGAAATTCTGCCAACCGCCCTACTTGTGTATGGATTTCTACGGCATCTACTCCTGTTGACATTACTAATGGCGCGATCGCTCCTGGCGTTGTCACGTATGAAGTTGTATAAATTATATCATAAGGACAAATTGGGATGCAACGACCGCAGCCATAACATTTTTCGGATACTACTCCTGAAAAATCTTCTTTGATATTGTCAAATACGATTGCTTGTGCCGGACAAATCCGTTCACAGGGTCTAGGGCAGTCTCTAGGACACTCAGTAGGATTAAATTCTGCTTTGCGAAAATGGGGGTCTTCTCCATCGTTTAGGCTGACCATTAAAAAGGGTAAGTTGCCTTTGTAGTCAAAGCCTCGCTGTTGGGCATCTTTAGCTAGAGTTTTAGCTACTTGTAGCCCTGCTTGCGCTGCTGCGATCACTGCTGGATCAGCTGCAACATCTATGCAGTCAGCGCCCGCCAAAGTATAGGCTAACGTTAAATTTCTGACTGCCGGCAAATGCTGGAAGCTAGCTCCGCAGATGAGCTTGAACCAGTCACCTTGTTTGAGAGATTGTAAAGGGACGAACAGATCAGTCACTATTCTATTATGCGTTTATGCGACTAAAAATAGTAGTCTGTAATCAAGAAAAAATCCGGATTTCCTAAATTAGAGATTGGGAATGGGGCATTGGGTATTGGCTATTATTGATTATTCATTCTTCTCTCCTACTGCCGCAGCTTTCTGAGGAGCTGATATACATGACAGTCAATACAATAACTGTATTTTTTGTAGAAGACTCTCCTGAAGACAGAGCTTTGTATCGGCGCTTCCTAGAGCGGGACGAGCGCTACACTTATAATATTTACGAATTTGAGTCTGGAAATAAGGCGCTACAAGCTTGCCAAGGGAAAATACCGGATGTGATTTTGTTGGACTATCTATTACCAGATTTAGACGGGTTAGAATTTCTCACTAAGTTACAGAGGCAAACTGCCAGCAGCCAAATTTCAGTAATTATGCTGACTGGACAGGGAGACGAAACGATCGCAGTCCAAGCTCTCAAGAGTGGGGCAAATGATTATCTAGTTAAAGGAAAACTGACCCGAGAAAATTTTTGCCGAACGATTCATGGGGCGATCAAGCACAAGCAGCTAATGCAGCAGCTAGAAAGGCAACAGGAACAACAGCGCCTAGTAGGAGCGATCGCTCTGGATATCCGCAAATCTTTGCAGCTTCAAGACATTCTGACTACTAGTGTTCAAGAAGTCCGCCAGTTATTGGGTGCCGATCGGGTAGTGGTGTATAAATTGACTACCCTTATGCAGGGTTGCATTGTATCAGAGTCGGTGTTACCTGAATGGAAATCAAGCTTGGGACTAGAGATTGAAGATACCTGTTTTCAAGAAAGCCAGGGGGAAAAATATCGCCAAGGAAAAATTTGGACAAATACGAACATCTACGAAGCGGGTTTAAGTGAATGCCATCTGCAATTATTAGAACAGTTTCAGGTAAAGGCGAATTTAATTGTCCCCATTCTGGTAGAAAACATAGCAACTTCAGCAGTTGAACTTTGGGGGCTATTTATTGTGCATCAATGTTCTGCTCCCCGGCAATGGCAGGCATTTGAGGTGGAATTGCTCAACCAACTGACTGTACAATTAGCGATCGCTATTCAACAAGCCGAACTTTATCACAACCTCCAAATCTTCAACACTGAGTTAGAAGCCAAAGTACAAGAACGCACTGCGAAATTGCAAGAAAGCGATCGCCGATTCCGCGCTATCTTTAATAACACTTTCCAATTTACAGGACTGCTAACGCCATCTGGTATTTTACTGGAGGCTAACCAGACTGCACTTAGCTTTGGCGGACTTCAGCTGGAAGATGTGATCAATCGCCCTTTTTGGGAAGCACATTGGTGGACAATTTCACCGCAAATTCAAGAAGAATTAAAACAAGCGATCGCTCATGCTGCAAAGGGAAAGTTTGTCCGCTATGAAGTTGACGTTCTAGGCGCAAATGAGCGAGTAGCAACAATCGATTTTTCACTGCGTCCGCTTCAAGACGAGACAGGTAAAGTCGTTTTGTTGATTCCAGAAGGGCGAGATATCACTGAACGCAAACAAACCGAACTCGCTTTGCATGAGCGTAAAGTGATGTTGCACTTGATTGGAGATAATCTGCCCAATGGTGCAGTTTATCGGGTGATCCGCGAACTGGATGGGAGCGATCGCTTTTCCTATCTGAGTGCGGGGATTGAAAGACTGATGGAAATCAAAGTAGAAGATGCACTCAGAGATTCATCTCTGCTTTATCGGCAGTTTATCCCAGAGGATATTCCCCGTCTACAGGAAGCCGTTGAAGAGTCCCGGCTAAATCTGTCTATCTTTGATATTCAACTAAGAATCCGAACGCCTAGTGGTCAACTCAAATGGTTTCATTTTCGTTCTACACCACGCCAGTTGCAGGATGGGCGTGTGACTTGGGATGGACTAGTGGTAGATGTCACCGATCTCAAAAACAGTGAAGAAACCTTACGCAAAAGTCAAGCTCTGCTAGAAGAATCACAGCGAGTTGCTCGCCTTGGTAATTGGGAGTTTGACCTTAGCAGTGGCAAAATTACCTGGTCAAAGGGGCTTTTTGATCTCTTCAATCGAGAACCCGCACTTCTTGAACCAAGCTATGAGGAAAATCTGCAATTGTATCACCCTGAAGATGGACAGAAATTGCACCAAGCAGTTGAGCGGGCGATCGCCACTGGTGAGTCCTACAAACAAATTCTCCGTGTCCCCCAGAATGGCTCTAATCGATATTTTGAGGGCATTGGATATGCAGAATTCAACGCCGATGGAGAGGTGATTCGCCTTTATGGTACTGCCCAAGATGTCACCGAACGGGAAATTGCGCTACGCGATCGCCAAAAAGCGGAAGAAACCTTGCGCCAAAGTGAAGCGCAACTAGCCACTACTCAACAAATTGCCCATATAGGCAGTTGGGAATGGAACTTAGAAGCGAAAAAGCGTTGCTGGTCAAGGGAAACCTTTCGCATTTTTGGTCTAAATCCAACTCAAAGCGAACCCACCCAGCCGGAATTCCTCCAGATTCTTCACCCAGAGGATAGGGAACTGTTCCAGTCCAATTTTGAACGAGCGATCGCTCAAAAAACCCCTCTCAATGTTGAGTATCGAGTTGTTTTATCCGATGGCTCAGTTCGCTACCTTGAGGCGAAAGCAGAGATAGCTTACGATCCTCAAGGGAAGGCAGTTAAATTGTTAGGATATGTTCTAGATATTACACAACGCAAACAAGCCGAAGCTGCCTTAGCTAGAAGTGAAGAACAACTAAGGCTAACCTTAGAATTTAACCACATTGGTCTTTGGGATTGGAATGTTGAAACAGGCGAAGTTATCTGGAACGACAACCATTTTCGTTTGTTAGGTTTAGAGCCAGAAACATCAGCAGCCAGCTATCAGCTATGGCGCGATCGTGTTCATCCAGAGGATGTTGAGCGAATTGAACAGGCTGTATTCAATGCGTTGGCAGAACATATTAATTTTCGAGGTGAATATCGAGTGATTTACCCCGATGGCAGTGTTCACTGGCTGACTGGGAAAGGACGCGGCGTTTACAACGAAGCAGGCGACCCTGTGCGGATGCTGGGCTTGATCATTGATATTAGCGATCGCAAGGTTCTGGAGCGAGAACTGGCTCACAAGCAAAAGTTATTGGATGCCTTCATCAATAGCGCACCTGTTGGCGTAAGCATTCTTGATCGAGAACTGCGTTTTTCATTTGTTAATGAAGCATTGGCAGAAATTAATGGCATTCCCGCAGCAGCACATATTGGCAAAACACTGCCAGAAATCCTCCCCAATTTGACACCAAAGCTGGAGCAGGTGTTGCACCATGTTTCGACAACGGGTGAACCGATTCTGGATTTGGAAATCACTGGAGAAACCCCAAAACTCCCAGGTGTCATCAGAACTTGGCTAGCCTCCTATTTTCCGATTCAGTCTGAAGCTGATCAACCCATTAGTATAGGCATTGTGATAGTTGAAATCAGCGATCGCAAACGTGCTGAACAGATGTTAGAGTTGCAAGCAGTAATTACCCGCAACATGGCAGAAGGAATTTGCCTAGTTCGTGCTACAGATGGCGTGTTCGTCTACACCAATCCTAAATTTGAGCAGATGTTTGGCTATGAACCTGATGAATTAACTGGTCAGCATGTGTCGATTGTCAACTACGGAGACGAACATACCACACCTGAAGAAGTGAATCAGGCAATTAGGACTGCTATCTTGCAACATGGTGAAGCTACTTATGAAGTTCATAATGTTAAGAAAGATGGCACCCCATTCTGGTGTAGGTCAAACGCTTCCATCTTTGGGCATCCTGAGTATGGAAGCGTTATTGTAGCTGTCCACCAAGATATCACCGAGCATAAGCAAGCAGAGGAAAAAATCATAGCCTCTCTTAAAGAAAAAGAAGTAAGTAAGCCGTGGGAAAAATTTATAAGTATGTAACAAAAAATTAAGCAGAAGAATTGGAGTTAAATCTTATACGCTGTGTACTATATTTTCCCTTCTCTG